>PFTZ01000063.1:0-12973 GCA_002789815.1 Candidatus Berkelbacteria bacterium CG_4_9_14_3_um_filter_39_23 | reverse complement strand
AGCCACAGCTACCTCCGGCACGGCAAAACACGGCTTCACTAACTACAGAACCCCTATGTCAGGCACAGCCATCTTCATCAACACTACAACCGACGACGCCTTTGTTTACAAAACATTCTCACTCGAGGCAGCTACCGGCACGGACTTAAATCAAGCCGATACCTCTGATGGAGTTTTCTTCTTTCACAATTTTACCTTAGGTGATGGCTCAAATGTAGCCACGCTTTATCCTCTCCCTGCTGGTTCTTCGCCAACTTCTTTTGGTCCAACATTAAATTTAACTGGCAATCTTATGGTAGCAGCAAACTCGACCATTGCCGGTAATGGTCTTGGGTACAATGCTGGTCTTACAACGGCAAACGGCTACGGTCCTGGTAACGGTGTTTATGACGCTGTAAATGGTGCTGGTTCTGGTGGTGGTCACGGTGGTGCCGGTGGAAATACCGCTGCCGGTGGTGGCAACGGTGGTGATGCTTATGATTCAGCAACAAACCCAACCTTGATTGGATCGGGTGGTGGCGGTGGCTCTGGTGGTTGGTGGGGTGGTGATGGCGGTGGCGCTATCACCACTGTCTCAGCTGGTCAGGTCAATATTGCTGGTACTATCAATATGGGTGGCAACAACTCGCCACAATATCGTGGTGGCGGTGGTGCTGGTGGAACGGTCAACATCTCCGCCAACACTATTATTGGCGCAGGTTCAGTTTCGGCAAATGGTGGAACTGGCGGTAACGATGGCGGAAGCGGTGGTGGTGGTGGCAGAATTGCAATGTACTACATCACTTCAAGTTCCTATTCAGGAACAAGAACAGTTGCCGGCGGTTCGGGATCAGCTAATGCTGGCGCAACCGGCACCAACTATCTTTACGCCGAGGCGGTTTCGACGCCGGTATCGGTGGATGGGGTGGCGGTGGCGGGAAGCCCAACCGCGTCTGGCACCTCGCCCGCTTTTATCGTTACGCCCACCGAGGCGGCGAGCAATCCAATGAATGTTAAAATCCAAATCGCCACCGACTCCGGTTTTACCGCCAATGTGCAGACCTTTGATCAGTCATCTTCCGGCACTGGCTGGACAAACGCTAACACCACCCCCTACGCCACCGGAACCTCGGTAACTTACACCGTGCAATCACCGCTTACTGCCAAGACCACCTACTTTTGGCGAACTAGCGCCAAAGCGCCGGCGGGAATGAACGACTGGGGTGATTGGTCCACCACTTACTCCTTTTTAACCAATGCCAAGCCACAAATCACCTCGTTCACTGCCTCCCAGGACAGTGCTGGTTTAGTCAATATCAGCTACACCTTATCGGACGAGGATGACTCCTCTGCTACTGTCTCTTTCCAATATTGGGATGGCGCTCAGTATCAGGAGGCAACTACTACCACTGGCGAGGGCTCAAAGACCTCTGGTGCCTCCCCTGGTACCGATCAAACTGGCACTTGGACCGGCAAAACCGATTACAATACGCAATACTCTACCGGTATGAAAATTCAAATCACCGCAGATGACGGCAACATTGGCGGATCAAACACCGCCGAATCCTCAATTTTTACCTTTGACACCACCAACCCCTCCATCTCCTCGTTCGTTATTGCGGGAGATGCAACTTACACCAACTCCGCCAGCGTAACTCACACCATCTCTTCCTCTGACAATACAGCGCAACAGATGCAGTTCTCTAACGACAACTCCACTTGGGGAACGGCAACAAATTCGAGTGGGGTGGTGACGGACAGTGGTACCTACGAAACATATGGCGCATCTAAGACCGGTTGGTATTTGACTGTTGGCGATGACGGCACGCGCACGGTTTACCTTCGCATTAAAGACGCCAAGGGTAATACCTCTACCTCCTCTGACACTATCAGCTTAAACTTGCAAAACCCAACCACACCCACTGGCGTGGATATTATTGATGTCTCAACTGCTGGCGGACCGTACAGGCACTTTTTGACATGGACTGCGAACGCAGACGGCGATTTTGCCTCGTATAAAGTTCAGCAGAAAATTGACGCTGGTGCCTATGCCGATATCGCCACCATTACCAATCAAGCGACCGATTATTACCTTGATACATCACTCTCTACCTCTAGCACCTACTATTACAAAATCAAAGTTACAGATACAGGCACCAATACCGCTACCTCATCCGAGGTCTCCAACCAGCCAGCATCCGCGGATGTTACTTCGCCAACTATCACCAATACGCCGAGCGCGGGTTCAACCACCACTATAACTACTACTATTACTTGGACAACTAGCGAAGCATCTAACTCAATCGTTGATTACGGCGACACTACCGCTTATGGCGATTCAGATGGCGATAGCGCTGAATCGGTTACATCGCATTCAGTCGCTCTGTCAGGTCTTTCCCCCGGCACACTCTATTATTTTCAAGTTAAATCCAGAGATAGTGCCGGCAATGAGGGTTCGGCTGACAATACTGGCGCCGGCTATACTTTTACCACGACTAGCGCGCCGGCTATCTCGTCTGTTTCAGCTGGCGCGCCCGGGCAAACCAGCGCCACGATTACTTGGACTACGACCACCAATTCAGATAGTTTGGTGGAGTGGGGCGCTACTGCTACCCCAGATTCAACTTGGAAAACGGTCGGCAATCGCGCGGAATCAGTCGCCTCGCATTCAGTGGCTATCACTGGATTATCGCAATCAACCACCCATTATTTTCAAATAAAATCCCGCGACAGCGAAGGCAATCAGACCACGGACAATAACGGCGGGAGTTATTATTCTTTTGGCACTTCTTCGGACTCAACCAGCCCGACCATCACGACCAGCCCAACTGCTTCAAATGTGCTCAATGAATCAGCGATAATTACTTGGGTAACAGACGAGGCGTCAACTACTCAAATATCTTACTCAACCTCAAATGGTTTTGTATGGGGCGCGGGAACCACTTCAACCCTTAAAAGCGAAACAGACTACAATCACACCGTTTCGCTCACTGGCTTGACTCGCAACACCGCCTACTATGTTTTGGCGCGGTCTCTTGACTCATCAAGCAATCCGGTCACCAGCAGTCAAATTACTTTTACTACCACCGGTGATGCCACTGACCCGGTTATTAGCTTGGCAATCGCTGAATCGCTAACTGAAACAACAGCGGTGATTTCATGGCTAACCGATGAGTCAGCTACTTCTGGGGTTCAGTATGGTACAGTTTCGACCAGTTTAAATTTATCAACCGCTGTTGACACAAAATTAAACCGCACTCATCGGGTAGAATTATCAGGGCTAACAGCCGGGCAAGTATATTATTTTGCGGTGGTTTCGTTGGACGCTAATAATAATTCCGCTTCTTTGGCATATACTGACGACAATAATTTAACCTTTATCACTTTAACCACCCCTTCAGTTTCAAATGTGGCTTTCGCTGACGCGAGCGCCAGTTCGGCAACTATTTCTTGGCAAACCAATGTGAGCGGAGATTCAGTGGTGGAATATGGCGCGGATCAGTCCCTGCTTTTGGGCTCGCAAGGTAATCCGCTTGACTTAACCTCTGCGCATTCAGTCGCGCTTGCCGGGCTTACCAGCCAGACCACATATTATTTTCGGGTGAAGTCGGTTGACGCTAACGGCAATTCCGCATATTCTGAAATTAGCAGTTTTGCTACTTTGGCAGACACCAGTAGTAGCGACATTGTTGCTCCGTCTATCGGTGGCGATAGTCCGGCGATTTCACGGGAAGCTCATCAAGCGACGATTACTTGGTTGACTGACGAATTATCAAACTCAATTGTTCGCTATGGCGCAACCAGCGCTTTGGGCGCGGAAACCGGCAAGGACGATTCAGTCAAAGAGCACAGTATCACCCTAGCTGGACTTAATCCTGACACAAGATATTATTTTGAAATTCGCTCCAAAGACGCAACTGGCAATGTCGGGGCAAAGTCGGATTTGACTTTTACCACCAAAGCTGAGGGCGCGATTTCTAATGTGGAGGTAAATGATTTAACGCTTTCTTCGGCGATTGTCGGGTGGTCAACCAATATCGTTACCAGCTCGGTTTTCCGCTATGGCGCTGATAAAAATATGAGTCAACAAATTATCGATCAATCTTTGGGTTCAGCCACTACTCACACGATTCGTTTATCGGGGTTAGATGAAGGCACCAAGTATTATTATCAAGTGGCTGGCGTTGACGAAGATGGTAACGCAGTGGTGTCTGATCAATATCAATTTTCAACTTTGCCACTTCCCAAAGTGACCGAGGTTAAACTGGACGAAGTATTGGCAACCAATGCAACCATTAGTTGGCAAACCAATGTGCCCACCACTTCCTTGGTTGGTTTTGGCACTAATATACCCAACCAAGACCAAGGTTCGTCGGATTCTCTGGCAAGTCATAAGGTGGTGTTGCAAGCGCTTACTCCCAATACAAAATATAATTATCAGATTAAATCCACTGATCAATACGGCAACATTGCCACTTCGGAAGTGTATTCGTTGACTACCAAAGCTGATGTTTACGCTCCACAAATTTCCAAAGTCAAATCAGAGATTTCCACTGTGGGCGCTGGCGAAGGCGCGCGCGTGCAGGCGATTATCACTTGGGTGACTGACGAACCGTCCACTTCGCAAATTTCTTATGGAGTGGGAGTAACTTCTGGCGATTTCGCCCAGAAAACTCCGCTCGATGAGAATTACAATCTATCCCATGTGGTGATAATTAAAAATTTGTTGCCGTCCACCAGCTACCGTTTTCAAGCAGTTTCCTCAGACGAAACCGCCAATCAAGCCACCAGCTCTGATTATACGATTTTAACGCCGGAGAAAGAGGATTCAACTTTGCAAGTGATAATCAAGCTTTTGGAGGAAACTTTTAGTTTTATCCCGTCGATAATGAAAAAGTAAGACAAGATTTTAGATTATGTCATTCTGAGCCAGCAGGCGAAGTAATCTCGTAAGCTGTCATCCCGCACTTGATGCGGGATCCAGTTGGATCTGGATTCCCGCTTGCGCGGGAATGACGGAAAAGAAATGCGGGAATGACAAAGGAGAAAAGCGGGAATGACAAAGAAGGGATGCGAAAATGACAGAGAGCGGAATCTTTATGTAAGTCATAAAATTATTTAATGCCTGGTAAATTATCTAATCATTCGGTGATTGAAGTTGAGAAGTTGTCCAAAACTTACGACGAAGGACAACCCAACGAGTTAAAAGCTTTGAAAGAGGTTTCGTTTAAAGTGCGACCGGGTGATTTTGTTATTTTATTCGGACCGTCTGGTTGCGGAAAATCTACCTTGCTTCATAGCTTGGCAGGGCTTGAGCAAGTGGTGCAAGGCGAGATTAAAGTGCGCGGGCAAAGTCTTAAAAAAATGAGCGAGGAGGAGCTTTCAACTTATCGGCGCGATAAAATCGGAATGGTTTTCCAGCAATTTAACTTGGTAAAAAGTTTAACTGTTTTGCAAAATGTCGCTTTTCCCAGAATGCTCCAGGGCGCGAGCGCCAGACTAAGGACAACGCGCGCTAAAAGTTATTTAACCCGTTTTGGTTTGGCAAAAACTTTTAACCGCAGAATTCAGCAGCTATCTGGCGGGCAACAGCAAAAAGTCGCTATCGCGCGCGCGCTGATGAATAACCCGTGGATTCTGTTGGTGGACGAACCCACCGGCAATTTGGATTCAAAATCTGCCAAAGAAGTGATGAAAATCGTGGTTGATCTAAATAGAAAATCAAAAAGAACGGTTATTTTGGTCACTCACAATCCTGATTATCTGGCTTTGGCGCAAAAAGTCATCTATTTAAAAGATGGCAAAATCGTCAAAGATATCGGGCAAACAAAAACTAACCTTTCCAATGAAAATAATTGATGTAATTTTGCTGTCGTGGCAAAATTTGGTAGGCAATAAAATGCGGTCGTTTTTAACTATCGCTGGCGTTGGCGTGGGAATCGGCGCGATTATCTTTTTGGTTGGTATTGGCTTTGGTTTGCAACAGCTTACCATCAACAAGCTGGTTAGTTCAGCCACTGTCACCGCGCTGGAAGTTTTTTCTGATAACCCTGATGTTTTAAAAATTGACGATAAGGTTATCAGTCGCATAAAAAATTTACCGCAGGTGGAAAAAGTTTCAGCGATAAATAATTTTCCCGGACAAATAACCGTAAGTAGCGTGACATCAGAATCGCTGATACGGGTGGTGGATAAAAACTATTATTCCTTGGCGCCAGGCGAGCTTTTGGCTGGAGTGTATCCAAAAAATGCGGGCGAAGCAATCGTGTCCTTTGCCACTGCCAAAACATTTGGTCTAGAAAATCCGGTTGATTTTGTGGGGCAAGCAGTAAAAATTTCAGTATTTACTTCAATTACTTCTCTTGCCAGCGCTGAGGAAAATAAAGAAGTTGATTTGAAAGTCGTAGGAGTTTTTAATGATGCCAGCCAATTGATTGAGATTGCGGACGATGAGCATACGGCGGTGAGCGCCGATAGTTATTCCCGCTTAAAAATTAAAGCCAAAACATCAGACGATGTTGAGAGTTTGCAAGCTCAGATCACCTTGCTTGGCTTTAACTCAACCTCGCTGGTTTCAAAAATCAAAGAAATTAATCAAGTATTTCGCTGGTTTGAATTTATTTTAGCTGGGTTTGGTTTAATTGCTCTGATCGTTGCTTCCATCGGTATGTTTAATACCATGACAGTTACCCTTTTGGAGAGAACCAGAGACATCGGGATTATGCGCGCGATCGGCACCAAAAGGCGTGATGTGAGGCGACTGTTTATTTTAGAGGCGGGAATGATCGGTTTGGCAGGCGGAATTATGGGAATTATTTTTGCTTGGATTGGCGTGTTATTTGTCAACGGCGGAGTTAATATGTTAGCCCAAAGCGCTAGACAGCCCAAGGTAACGATATATTATTTACCCGTTCAATTTATGTTGTTGATTTTGGGGTTTTCGTTACTGATTGGGCTTTTGACCGGAGTTTATCCAGCTTTGCGCGCTTCTCGGCTTAATCCGCTAGTAGCATTAAAATATGAGTAAGGTAATCAAAAATATATTCTGAAAAAATAGCGCTATGGACAAAGAAGAATTAGAACAAAAAATTTGGGAGAATCATCAATCCACTAAAAGCGGGTGGCGGGCGACAAATAAGCTTCATAACTATTTGCGGATGAAAAGCAAGGGTTATTATCATTGGCACAATAAACCATATACCTCTTTTCTGCATTATTCATTAGCCATACTGATTGTGGCGCTATTTTTCTTTTTTATGGCTGCCACAATTACTATTTATGGATTTGAAAAATATATCACTTGGCTTGAAGGGGTGGTTTGATAGAACTAAAATTTGAGATATTGGTTGATTGAGTCGGTGAGCGACGGGCGTTTGATAATTTTTTCTGGCAATTTAGCGCTTAGTTCTTTTTTGATATTGTCTGCTGAGATATTTTTGGGCAGTTGAATCATGAGCGGAATGCTGATTAACCCGGGAAAATATAGATACAATCTAGCGCGGATTTTTTGTGATGTTAAAATTCCAAAAGTAGTGAACACGCTCCAAGGATAATAGCGGTGGCGAAAACGCAAACCGTTTTCGTCAATTTTAACTTGGATTTTTTTTGGTTTTTCAAAGCTGAGTCGAAGGAAAACAATCAGCGCCACTGCAAAAACCAAGGTGAGAAAATATTTTTGGGCTAAAATAAAATTAACCGCTAAAATAGCGGAAACCACTGCCACGGACGCAAACCAAAACATACTTTTTTCAAAATAGGGGAATTCTTGGGTTTGGAATTCGATCGGTTTTTGGTTGGGGGCAAGCTTAACAGCTCTTGTTTTTTTTGCTTGTTGAGTTTTCTTTTTCTGCATAATTTTATTATAACAGAACTTTGCAACAAGTGAAATCTAAATTTTTAACTTACGCAAAATATCATTTCGTCCCCTTGTTATCCTCAACCCTGCCTGGATTCCCGCTTTTGCGGGAATGACACACCCCTTGTCATCCTCAACCGACTGTCCCCTTGTCATCCTCAACCGAAAGCGAAGCGCTTCGGATTGGGGATCCAGCCCCTCCCGTCATCCCGCACTTGATGCGGGATCCAGACAAAAAGACTGGATTCCCGCTTTTGCGGGAATGACAAAGAGGAGATACGGGAATGGCAGGCGGAACAAGAATAACGACAGATGAATCAAGTATAATAATAAGCAGAAATTTTGCGTAAGTCGTGTTAATTCTGCTAAAAAGGCTAGGGCTTGACAAATACCCCACGGGGGGATTAGAATAAATTTGATAGGCTCTCAAAAAATAAAATAAAATTATGTCTTACGAAAAACAACGCGCCAGCCATCGGATAAAAATTATTCAGGGTCAAATGAAAAAAATTGAGCAAATGATAACGGATAACAGGTATTGCGTTGATGTAATGGTCCAAAGTTTAGCTGCGCAAAAATCGCTCGAGAGTTTAAATCGTCTACTACTTGCAGGGCACCTTAAAACCTGCGTGATCAGTCAAATTAAAGAAGGGAAAAACGACAAGGTCGTCAAAGAACTCCTGCAACTTTATCATTTAGAGCATAAATGAAAGAACACATATTTTATATTCGGGGAATGCACTGCCCGTCTTGCGAGGTTTTGATTGAAAAAAAATTGCTGGAAATAGAAGGCATTAAATCAGCGGATGCGCAACTTGCTTTGGGGCAGGTGGCTATTGAATATGAAAAAGAAATACCCAGCACTCAACTATTAAATCAATTATTTCGCAAGCATAACTATACTTTTTACCACCAACCTTTAACGTTCGACGGAGATAAAACAGACCCCTTAAAAAGCCAAACTTTATCAATTGTTATTTTAGCAACTATATTTATTGCTATCTTTATTTTACTCAATAAATTTGTGTTTTCAGGCTTTGGCAGTGTTAACAGCAATTCATCGCTTGCTGTTATTTGGCTATTTGGCGCGCTTGCCGGCGTGTCAACTTGCGCGGCGTTGGTAGGCGGAATTGTGCTGTCTATGTCCAAGCAATGGCAAAGCGCGCATTTGTCTAGCGATTCTTTTTCAAAAAAATTAGCGCCCCATCTAATGTTTAACTTTGGTCGCTTGATTTCATTTGCGATTCTCGGAGCGGTCTTGGGAGCATTGGGGAGCCAGTTCAACATTTCAATAAAATTTTCGTCTTGGCTGGTAATACTCGTTTCTTTGGTAATGCTGGCAACCGGACTGCAAATGCTGGGCGTAAAAATAATGCAAAAATTTCAAATTACCGCTCCACGGTTTCTAATCCGCTTTATAGCTGATGAAAAAAATTTTCAAGGGCGATGGATGCCGATGGCGCTTGGCGCTTTGACATTTTTGTTGCCTTGCGGGTTCACTTTAACAGCAGAAGGGCTGGCGCTTATTTCAGGCAACTCGCTTTCTGGCGCGCTGATTATGCTGGCGTTTTCGTTGGGGACTTTTTTGTCGCTAATCGCAATCGGCGTATCGTCAGTCAAGTTTTTAGAACAACCCCGCAAAGCCGAGATATTTTTAAAAGTCGCTGGTGTGTTAATTTTGTTTTTCGTTGCTTTTAATATCAACAGCCAATTAAATGTTTTGGGGGTGAAAAGTTTGAGCGATATTAAACTGCCGTCCGTCAAGACAAAAACCATTGGCATAAAAAGCGACCAGCCAGCCAAGGATACAAAAACTGAAAATAATAACGGAGACAACGGCAAGAATATCCAAATTATAAAAATGGAAGCGTCCTCTCGCGGATATTCGCCTGATTCGTTTACTATCAAAGCCGGAGCGCCAGTCAGGTGGGAAATTACGGACACTGGCACAAGCGGGTGCACCAACGCGGTTATATCGCCCAATTTATTTAAGGATGTAATTCAGTTGACGCCAGGCGAAACTGCGGTTAAAAAATTTACGCCTCAAAATATAGGCAGTTATAAATTCAGCTGTTGGATGGGGATGATATCAGGCACAATAATCGTTGAATAAAAAAGGAGTAATATGCAAAACACAAAAACCATACTGGAAATTTCGGGTATGCACTGCGCGTCTTGCGCGCAGAAAATAGAGAATGCGTTGAAAAAAATAGACGGAGTCAAAGAGGTGAATGTAAATTTTGCTTCGGAAAAAGCGCTCATTGAACACTCAGCGCGTTTGTCGGATAAAGGCGAGTTTATTAATGTGATAAAAAAACTTGGTTATGGTGTTTTGGGCGAGGAAGCAAGCGACCGTAGCGACCACGATAGCGAAAATGATAATCATAGCGACCATCACAAACTCCAAGCTCAAAGCGAAATTCAAAAATTAAAAAATCGTTTTTTTGGCGCGCTGATTTTTGGTTTTCCGCTGGGGCTGATGGTTATGTTAAAAGTTTTTGAAGTTGAAATGCCAAAGTGGCTCGAAGGAAATATCAACATCTATGCGCAATTTTTTCTGGCAACAGCGGTGATTGTTGCCAGCGTAAACATTTGGATTTCGGGCATAAAAAATTTTATCAAATTGAGCCCGAATATGGATTCGCTAATTTTTTTGGGCACCAGCGCAGCCTATTTTTATAGTATTGCGATCGCAATAATTTCATTGCAAAAAGGAGAACTTCAAGCAGAGTTGTATTTTGAAAGCGCAGCGATTATTTTGGTTTTTATCACCCTTGGCAAATATCTGGAAGCTTTGACCAAAGGCAAAACTAGCGACGCGATTAAAAAATTAATCGGGCTTGCGCCCAAGGAAGCGACGGTTGTAAGGGGTGGCAAGGAAATAATAATCCCCATTTCAGAGCTTAAAATAGGAGATATTATTATTGTTAAACCAGGTGAAAAAATCCCCACAGACGGGGTGATAATCGCTGGTTATTCCGGGGTTGACGAAAAGGCGATTACTGGCGAGTCGATTCCGGTTGAAAAGAAAAAAGGCGATATGGTTATTGGCGCGACTATCAACCAAACAGGAGTGATAAAATTTAAAGCTACGGCTGTGGGGCAAAGTACAATGTTGGCGCAAATAATTAAAATCGTGGAGGAAGCAATGGGATCAAAAGCGCCGATTCAGCTGGTGGCTGATAAGGTTTCGTTTTATTTTGTGCCAGCGGTTTTGGGGATTGCGATTATTTCTTTGGCTATATGGTTGTTTTTTGGCTACCCGATTTCTTTTGCTTTGACAATTTTTGTGGCGGTTCTTATCATCGCTTGTCCGTGCGTTTTAGGTTTGGCTACGCCCACTGCGGTAATGGTTGGAACAGGGCTGGCAGCTGAACAAGGGATATTGATAAAAAGTGGCAAAGCGCTTGAAACCGCCCGCTTGGTGAATACGATCGTGTTTGACAAAACTGGGACGCTTACAATTGGCGAGCCGTCAGTAATTGAAATTGTTGCGATCGCAGAAAAATCATTGAATAAAATTTTACAGCTTGGCGCGTCGATTGAGAATAATTCAGAGCATCCTCTGGCTAAAGCGATAATAAAAAAAGCCAAAGAAAAAAAGATAAAATTTTTGCCAGTTAAAAAATTTAAAGCGCTAGTTGGCAAGGGCGTAATCGGAGAAGTAAATGCTAAAATTATTTTAGTTGGCACGCGCCTGTTGGCAGATGAGTATGGAGTTAAAGTCGCTGAAAATATTGAAAAACAAATGAACCAACTTGAGCGTCAGGGTAAAACGGTTGTGCTGGTGATTGAGCAAACCCATATTTTAGGGTTGATTGCCATTGCCGATACATTGAAAAAAAATTCAAAAGAGGCGATTAGCCGATTGCACCAAATGGGCAAAAGCACAGCTATGATTACTGGCGATAATCAGCAAGTGGCTGAAGCGATCGCCCAGCAGGTCGGGATAGATTCTGTCATAGCTGGCGTGTTGCCTCAAGATAAAGCCAAGGCTATTAAACAAATTCAACAAGGTAAACAGATTGGAAATTGGAAATTGAATATTGGAAATTCCACAACGCAACGCGTTGTGGCAATGGTGGGCGATGGCATCAATGACGCGCCAGCTCTGGCGCAAGCAGATCTTGGTATTGCGCTTGGCTCTGGCACTGACGTGGCGATGGAAACAGGAGAAATAGTGCTGATAAAAAACGATTTGCGTGATGTGGCGGTTGCGATAGATTTGAGCCAATATACTTTAAGGAAAATAAAACAGAATTTATTTTGGGCGTTTTTTTACAATATTATCGGAATTCCGCTGGCAACTGGCGTGCTTTTCCCGCTTACCGGCTGGCTTCTCAATCCTATGATCGCTGGCGGGGCAATGGCGTTTTCGTCTGTCAGTGTGGTGCTCAATACGCTTCTGATGAAGCGGTATGGGAAATAATAAAAAAGCGTAAAATTATCATATGGATTTTACGCCAGAGATCGATGGGTATAAATTGCTGGAGATTGGGCTGGGTATTGGTTGTTAATGTTCGGATATTTTCCCAGTTACCGGTTTGTTTGGCTTGCCTTATCATTTGAGATAATCGTTCTACATCAAACCAAACGCCATCTTCATCATATCGGCTCGTATGTTGTTCTAAATAATGATACATTATGTCCATTTCTTCGCGTGTCGCTGTATGGTTAGCGGCTGTTGCGCATTTTGGTATTGTTGTTGACCTCCTTGCTGGTTGGAAAAAAATTTTGAAAGTGCGCCTGAGAGGATTCGAACCTCTGACCTTCAGCTCCGCAAGCTGACACTCTGTCCGCTGAGCTACAGGCGCATTGCTAGGGAATACAAAACGCATTGATTAAATGTTACTCTTTTTCAGCTTGTTTTTCAAGTAAAAATAAAGTAGAATTGAAAAAATTGTATGTTTGAAATTTTAATCTTGTGAAGGTGGGGTCGCATAGCGGTTTAGTGCACCGGTCTTGAAAACCGGAGTCGTCGTAAGACGACCGTGAGTTCGAATCTCACCCCCACCGAATGGTTTTTGAAAATATATGCTAAATAATGCATTTTTGGAGAGGTCGCATAGTGGTCGAGTGCCCGGGTTTGCTAAACCCGTAGGGGCGTAAGCCCCTCGAGGGTTCGAATCCCTCCCTCTC
>PFTZ01000077.1 GCA_002789815.1 Candidatus Berkelbacteria bacterium CG_4_9_14_3_um_filter_39_23 | reverse complement strand
TTTTATGCCTAATATAAAAACCCAAGGGATTGTCATTGCCAAGCGCGATTTTTCCGAAGGAGATCGCATTTTTTGGATTTTCACCCCAGACAAAGGGTTGATTCAAGCTTTCGGCAAAGGAGTGCGTAAAATTTTAGCCCGTCTCACCGGATATATGGAAATCGGCAATGTGCTTGAATTAGGACTTTACAAAGGCAAAACATTTTATACTATCACTGATGTTGGCGTAATATACTCTTATTCATATTTAAAAAATGATTTAGGCAAAATTAGTATACTCTATCATTTTTGCGAGTTGATTAAAATTTTTATACCGCTTGACGCTCGGCATAGCGAGGTTTTTACTTTGCTTATCTCCAGTTTAAATTTATTGGGCAGGCAAAGCACAATTCTTGCCAAAATATATTTTGAGCTAAAGCTAATTAACGAACTTGGCTACGGACCAGAGCTTTACCAATGCGTTTGCGGGAAAAAACTGGAGCCGGGCGATAACTATTTCAGCTTTCACAGCGGGGTGCTTTGCTCCGACTCGGCGTTGCAGGATAAAAACGCGATTAAAATTTCTGACCCAGTGATTAAATTATTTCGTTGGATTGCGATTGAGGACGCGGGAAATTTGCCTCTTGACGCCAAGATTGATAAAAAAATTCTGCAAGAAGCAGAGAAAATTTTAGATTTATATTTGGAATATCTGGCGGAAAGAAAATTGCACTCATTTGATTTTATGAAAAAGGTAAAGGAATTATAATGCCAACCAGTCAAATTACCATCAATTTGAAAAAATTAAAAGCCAATTTTGCCAAGATTCAGGATTTTGTTGGTAATGAAGTATCGATTATGCCTGTGATAAAATCCAACGGTTATGGGCATGGTTTGGAGGCGTGCGCCAAAGCTTTGGTTGAGGCAGGCGCTAAATGGTTTGCGGTAGCAGATCTTGGCGAGGCGGAAATAGTGAGAAAAATTAGCCGAGATGTGGCAGTTTTAATTTTAGGTCCGGTAGCCATGTCCGACTATGGGCGAGCGTTGTCTGGCGGATTTCGTTTGATGGTGGCAGGCAAAGATGGGTTAAATTTTTTAAATACTAAAGCTGAAATATACGGAAAAAGAGCGTCCGTGCACTTAAAAATAAATACTGGAATGAATCGTTTTGGCATTGATCCTAGCCGTGCTGTGGATTATTTTGAGACTATTGAAAAATTACCCAATATCTATGTTGAGGGCGTCTATACGCATTTATACAATTCGGATAATTTGGCTACAACCAAAATGCAATGGAAAAAATTTAGCGAGGTTTTGTTTGATTTGCAAAGACGGGGTTTTGAGGTTCCAATTCGGCACCTAGAAGCGTCCAATGCAATTTTAAATTTTGATCAGGGATTTTTTGAAATTATTCGTCCCGGGCTGTTGATTTATGGTTTGGCTGGGCAAAAAGAAATTTGCACTGAGCCAGTATTGTCTTGGAAAGCGAAAATTGTCGCGATACGGCGGGTTAAAAAAGGCGAGAACATCAGCTACAATTATTTCCCGGCAAAAAAAGATTTGGATTTGGCGATTATCGGGGTGGGCTATGCAGACGGCTATCCGCGCAGTTTGTCGGGCAAAGCGGAAATTTTGGTTTCAGGCAAACGGTGCAAGACGGTGGGGAATATCAATATGAATTATACTTTTGTTGATATATCGTCGGCGATGAGAGTATCGACTAAAATGTCGCCACAGATTGGAGACGAAGTGATTTTGGTTGGTCGCGATTTAGTCAGCGAGCCAAATGATTTGCCAGATGAAATCACAGTAGCAGATCTGGCGCGCTGGGCAGAAACCAACGAACACGAAATAGTGTCCCGTTTGCCCAAAGAAGCGGAGAGGGTGTATTTAGATTAAATTTCAAAATTTGATTATTCACATATGCAAACATTAAAAATTGAGACATTGAGACTTGATAAAAATTAAGCATTAGAAATTTGAAATAAATTATGTCAGGAATTTTATATATTATCGCCACGCCGATTGGCAATTTGGGCGACATCACAATCAGGGCGATAGAGACATTAAAACAAGTTGATTTAATCGCTTGCGAAGATACTCGGCGGACGATTAAACTATTAAACCATTTTGAAATCAAGCAAAAAATGGTTTCTTTGCATATGCATTCTAAACTTAAAAAAATAGATTTTTTGGTGGAAAAATTATTTATTGGCGAAAATATCGCTTTGGTGACAGACGCGGGCACGCCCGGTATCTGCGACCCGGGCGGGCAGTTAGTTCAAAAAGCGATTGAAAATGGGATTGAGGCAGTGGCAATTCCCGGTGTCAGCGCGCTGGCGACTATACTTTCTATCTCTGGTAATTGTAATGAGCCATGCTTATTTTTAGGTTATTTACCAAAAAAGGGGAGAGAGAATTTTTGGCAAAGAATTTTTGAGAGCGCGGAAATCGGCAAGTTCAAAACCATTTGTTTTTACGAGTCGTGCCATCGGATTGAAAAGACACTAAAATTTTTGTTAGATATCAATCCAAATTTTAAGCTAGTAGTGGCGCGCGAGCTGACTAAAAAGTTTGAGACCGTCATTAGAGGCGATGTGGCGAGTGTTTTAGAGCAATTGAAAAATAGCAGCACCAAAGGCGAGTTCACGGTTTTGTTGATTCCTTAAAAAAACTAACCCAAATTTGCCAGCCTGTCGGGCTGGTAAATTTGGGTTCTGTTTTAGATTCTATATTCACGATTTACGCAAAATTTTTGCTTGTTATCATTTTCAACTCATCTTTTTATCCCGTGTCTCCTCCCTTGTCATTGCGA
>PFTZ01000017.1 GCA_002789815.1 Candidatus Berkelbacteria bacterium CG_4_9_14_3_um_filter_39_23 | reverse complement strand
ATCAGGTCCCTAATTGATAAAAAAAACATTTCCATTGTCCTCCTCGCTATGGCGAGTCGTCAAATTAAAATCTCAAAATGTAAATCTCAAAGCTTGTCCCGAGTGAAGTTGAGGGATGGCAATTTTAAATTTAAAGTTATTCGTTAAATTTGAAGGTAGAGAGGATTTGGTCATAATCAGAGGTTCGAGTTGTGCAATATTCGCTTACAGTCACCTCGTATTTGTCTTTAACAAATTTGGTTGCTTTTCCGTGGCATATACCTCCAATGATATAACTTATTCCTGGGTTACCAGCGATGGTAACATCAATAATATTAGTATTATCTAAATCACTTTTGACACTCTTTTTTAATTCCTCAATTGTGGATGGGCTTATTAAGTTTTGAATTACTTGGACTTTTGTAGATAGTGGACTATAATCAAAAACATCATCTTTTTTAAAAAGTTCTAAATTAATTGCAGACGCTCCTGCTCCCGTATACTCTCCGGCTATCAATACATCACTTGCTTTCACGAATTGAAAGTTAAAATCAGTGCCACTATTTTTATATGCGACTTTATAAAGTTTGTCGTTATCTAACGTTTCGCCAGAAAGGGATTCCTCCGCTTCGGGCGGAATGACACTGATTTCCTCAGCTTCCCCAACTTTGGATTTTGCATTGTCATTTTGAGATTTGAGATTTGCATTTTGAGATTTCATATAATACCACGCCACTCCGCTTAAAATCACCATTAACAAAACAATCACCAAAACAACCAGCCCGATACTGCCTTTTTGAAAAGATATGTTTTTCATTGTTGCGCCCTCCTGTTTATTTTCTTAATAATTCTTTAGCTTCCTTTGGTGTCAAACCTGCTTGCTTAATAATTGTATGCGTCAAACCAACTCCAACCGTTTTCGAGTGAAGCGGAATAGTAATACTGCTATTATCATTTTCTCGATAAAGTGTTAGATGGCTACCTTTTTGCCTGACTTCAATAAACCCAACAGCTTTAATAAGTTTTACTAGCTGCCTTGCAGTAACGATTGGTAGAAATGGCATTTTTTTATTTAGACTCATTACAAAATAATTTTTCGTAGCGAAATTAAATAATTTTGAGCGAAAACAATAAAGAGTGAGGAAAGCGTAACAGGGTTACGTTGACGAGCTCTGAATTGTTTTTTAACCAAAATTTGTTAATTGCAGTAGAAAAGATTATTTTGTAATGAGTCTATTATCTTTTCCCAACTGGTCTTTGGAATTCAACGCCATATATTAAGGAACCAGAATCTTCAACAATCGGTTGGTGTTGTTCTTCCAACACCTCTAGATGCAGATCTATTGCCTCTTTGGCATTTTCTATTGCCTCTTCAACGGTTTTCCCACTCGAAAAACAACCGGGCAGAGCAGGAACAGTTACATAATATCCTTCCGGTAAATCTGGTTTAATAAAAATTATATATTTATAATGCTTTTTCATAATACTTTGATTATACCAGATTACTGGGTAAATTTGAAGGTGGAGAGAATTTGGTCGAAAATTAAATATTTACTGTTTAGCTCTGTTTGTTCAGCAATCAGCGCAGATACAAACCTTATTGCTTGGTCGGCGTTGTCTTTTTTGGGATAATTATCTATCCATGCAAAATACCAATACTTAAATTTATTGTTAGTATCTTCTGACTGATAGATAATTCTATGAAATTTAATATTATCGTTAATCGATATTGTTTTCTGTGGTATGTTACCATAAATGGTCCAACCAGTTGTCTTTAAATCATCTGCAACAAAACTTAAACTCGAATCCTTTAGAATGTCCAAAATCACCACTCCCAAACGCCACTCTTCTGGCGTAACATCAGGTGGATATTTAAAACTAACATTAAAATGATTATCGGTATAGGATTGCCATCCTTCCATCGATAAATCAGTGGATGTTGAATTAGCGGTTGGGTCGGTTGTAGTTGTTATGGTTGTTTCTGTTTCGTCAGAAAGGGATTCCTCCACTTCGGTCGGAATGACACTAGTTTCCCCAACTTCCCCAACTTTGGATTTTGCATTGTCATTTTGAGATTTGAGATTTGCATTTTGAGATTTCATATAATACCACGCCACTCCACCCAAAATCACCATTAACAAAACAATTACCAAAACAACCAGCCCAATACTGCCTTTTTGAAAAGATTTACTTTTCATTTTTTTGTTCTCCTAAATTTTTAACGCCTTTTGAAGCTCTTTAAATTTTTCCAGCGCTTTGGGCAAATCACCATACAAACGATCAGCCAATTTTTCATTGTAAGTATGCACTGCATCGTTTCTCCAATCTGTCATCACCAGCCATAAGTCATCAAATTCAATCAAACCATTTTGAAATGCCTCCTTCCAGCAAACTTTAGGCGAAAAACATTTAACCCCTTTTTCATCCTCTAAATAAATTTTAATGGTTTTCCAAGCTAAATCAAAGCATAATTCAAATCTTAAAATAGCGCTATCGCGAATGACTTTTGTTTTATTCATTGCCAATACTTCGCCTAACCTTCCGACAGCTTGACTGTAATCTTTTTTAAGCGCATCAAATTTTGTCATTTTAATCCTTGGGGTAAATTATTTCTATTTTTTCTTTGGCAATTTTTTTAAAAACATTGCTTACATCTGAAAAATCCACTATATCAATTTTGTATAATGTGCGAATATTGTCTATATCCGCTTTAATTCGGGAAAAAATGGTTTGTTCAATCGGTTTTTTCCCTTTAATGCCGACATCAATGTCTGACCGCTCATTGCTTTTGCCAGTCACGCGCGAGCCGAAAAAAAATACTTGATATTTTGCCAAATCCAAATGCCGTCCGATTATCCCCATTAAATCCTGGGCTAATTTTTTTTGATCCAAGTGTTCCAGTTTCATAATTATTTTTTTAATCGGTAGCAATAAATCGGCAATTCCTTGGCTCAGCAAATTAAAAATGCAAGCATTTTATACTTTGGATTTTAGACTTTTGATTATTCCCTCCACCACTTCCTCCATCTTCATTCCGCGCGAACCCTTCACTAAAATTATATCACCTTCGCGTATTTCCCACAACAAAGCTTCAAGTAATTTTTCTTTGGAATGAAAATGCTGCTTGGCATTATAATATGCGGCATAATCACCTAATGTGAAAAATAAATCAGCTTTTTTACGGACCACGCTTCCCATTTTTTTATGAAGTGAAACTGAATTTTTTCCCAGCTCAAGCATATCAGCCAAAACAACAATCTTTCTTTTTGATTTTTTTTCCTTGACAACTGCATCTAAAAATTCCAAACTAGCTTTGATCGAAACTGGATTGGCGTTGTAGGTATCGTTGATAATAGTCATTCCACCATTTTCTAAAACCGCCATCCGATTGGGCGCTTTTTTAGTATTTTTTAACCCTTTTTCAATTTCTTGACCAGACAAATGAAAAAAATCGCCAATGATTCGGCTACTGGCAGTAAGATCAGCCAAATCAAAAAATCTTTGCTTGGCGCGAATTTTGTCCAGACGCGCGCGCCTTAACCCTTTCTGAGGCAAAACCGCCAGATCGTCAGGTCCCATAAAATCAAAAATGCTCAATTTTTCCTCTGTTAATTTTTCCACATTTTGAAAAAATTCTAAATGCCCAGCGCCGATGTTGGTGACTACGCCCACGCGCGGTTTTAAAATTTTCACCATAGCGCGGATATCACCTTTTTTATCTGCGCCGATTTCCAGCACTAGCCACTTTGGATAATGTAAAATATGTAGCCAAAAAAATAAAAATTTAATGGGCAAATATAAAACCAAAAAAAACCAATCGCGAACGTTTGGCTCGTAAATTTTAATCTGAAAAATTGCCAATGGCACGCCTGTTTTAGTGTTAAGATTGCCAAACGACTTGCCGATATCGCCTTGAAATTTTTTTGACTCTGACAGCACGGAAAAAATCATTTCCTTGGTTGAGGTCTTGCCAGCTGTGCCAGTGACAAGGATAATCTCTGGCTGAAAATATACAAGCATTGCTCGCCCCAAAAACCACAAATACTTTTCCAGTAATTTCTTCATAGTACAAATATAGCAAAATTTTCAGAGGATTGAAAGATGGTTAAACAACCATCACTTTTTCTCAATGCCTAGATAATTGATTAAAAACTCGGCGATGTTGTGAAAAACCGGCGCGCAGGA
>PFTZ01000030.1 GCA_002789815.1 Candidatus Berkelbacteria bacterium CG_4_9_14_3_um_filter_39_23 | reverse complement strand
ATAACTTAATTTCAAACGGCGAATTTATTGACACAAATTCAATGAACTCAGCTGAAATTCAGCGATTTTTAGAAAGCAAGGGTTCGTATTTAAAAGATTTTTCCGAAGGCGGTAGAAGCGCGGCGCAGATTATTTGGGATGCCAGCCACGGTTATGGCGATGCCAGCGGATCAATCAATGGAATTAGCATTACCTCGTCAACTGGCACGGTTAGCCCCAAGGTGTTGCTCGTTACCCTGCAAAAAGAGCAAAGCTTAATTTCAAAAACTACCCGCGATGACACAGCTTTAAACAAAGCGATGGGGTATGGTTGTCCGGATTCAGGGAGTTACAGTAGCGCTTATGCTGGTTTTACCAAGCAGGTAGAATGGAGCGCGTGGCAATTTAGATATAATTACGAGCGGGCAGAGGGGGCAGGTTTTTCAGATTACCAAGTAAGCGGGAGCGCTACTTTTTCAGACTGGAACGGTATTCATAATGTTACCTTTTCCAATCGCGCGACCAGCGCGCTTTACCGCTACACTCCCCATGTTTATAACGGCAATTACAATTTTTGGAATTTGTTTTACAATACTTATGATTTTGAGTTGTCTCTTTACTCCTTCCAAATTATTTCTCAAGGTCCCTATTCTGGTCCAGGTTCGGCCCAAGACCCAATGACCCCAGGTCAATCAGTACAATTATTTGTTATCTTGCGTAATACTGGTTCACAAGCTTGGCACAATAGCGAATCTAACCCAACTCATCTCGGCATGTCTTCTCCTAGAGACGGCGGTAGCAGATTTACCGGAGGCAGAAACGAAAGAATGGTAATGGACGAAACAACAGTCGCCTCTGGTTCGAATGGCACTTTTCGCCTTAATGTCACTGCCCCCGATCAACCGGGTGTTTATATTGAACATTTTGACATGGTGGTTGAAGGGATAAAGTGGATAGGATCAGATACATCTTGGCGTATCACAGTTGGCAACCCACTATCTGCCCGTTATGTGGTTGGTGGTCAAGAACCCTATACAGCCGATGCAAAAGTTCATCTTTATCCAGGGCAATCAGCTACTCTGACGGCTCGATTTGTTAATACTTCAGGAGCTAATTGGTACAATTCTAGCGCCAATCCGATTAACCTAGGCAGTTCCGGTCCTCACGATAGAGTAAATCCATTCACCCATAATGTTAATGTTAGAGGTAGTATGCGAGAATGGGGGGTGGCCAATGGTCAAACAGGCACTTTTGACATGGTTATCACTGCGCCTAATCAAACAGGAACTTACAACGAACGTTACGATCTAGTAGTTGACAAAGTTGGCTGGATTGATACGGGGTTGTATTGGGTAGTTGTAGTAGAGTAAAAAAATGCGCTAAAATGATAATATGTTTAAGAAAAAATTAACTAATATTTTATTGTTGATTTTCTGCGGGGTATGTATCAGTATAAAGTTATACATTGTGTATTTTGGTTATGTATTTTATCATTATTTAGTTCCACCTGGTTATGACGTTATTCCCCATTCTGAAACAATTAAATCTTTACTGGACAAAAATATTTGGGCGAATTTCGTTGGTTATCCAAAACTATTTCACTATATTATATTTTATCTATCACAAATTTTTCACAAAGATTCGTTTTATATATTGACTTACTGGACACCGGTGTTGATTATTATTCCATCTATCGCGATGTACTTTTTATTGAGACAAATATTTAATGCAAAAACAGCTATTATTACTACAGCATTTTTATTATTTACAGCGAATTATCCGCTTTACGGATTTGTCGATGGTAACTATCCCAACATTCTTGGTTATGGTTTTTTTGCAATTTTCTGTCTAGCGTTTTTTATAAGGTTTATAATAAATAAAAAATTACTAGATCTATCGTTTTTTATAATATTTTACGCATTAACCGCTCTGACCCATCATTTAAGTTTTGCTGAATTAACCTCAATTATTCTCTTTTCAACTATATCATTATTTATATATTTTCTTTTTCAAAAAACAACAATAAACAAAAAATTAATTATGAGAGTTGTTTTTTTGTTGATCATTTTAGTACTGATATTTTTATTAGCAAACAGAATGTATGGAACACTGTTTATTACTTATACTAATGGTTTGATAACAGGTGATTCCGTAATTAAAGACACACACCTATCCAGGGCAGTTGACTATTTTAGATACCCTGATATTGTGGGACCGATTATTTGGTATGGTGGGCTAATGGGGCTACTTTATTTAATTTCATCATTTAATAATTCAAAAGAGAGTAAACCAATTAAAATAATTATTTTTGCGTGGATATCGATTTTATTTACTTTGTCTAAACTCCCCCAAAGTGGGTTGCCAGAGAGATTTGCGAGAGAAATAGCGCTTCCTTTAACTGTGTGTTTTGCATATTTAATCAATAGTATTACACATTCGCTAGAAAGGCATAATAATAGAATTTCCTCCATTATTTCTTACGGGTTTGTTGGTTTTGTGATTATTCTCAACTCATCACTATTTAATCCGGTTTTGCTAGATAGCTTACCAAACTCTTTTTCTAATATGGTTTGGTACCGCCAAGTTGATCAAGTCAAAACAGACTACATTCATGCACATTATTCTAAAGACAATCCAATAATAATTAATCCATACGCTAACCCATATATGGAGATAAAAAATAAAGGATTTGTCAAAAATTTTGTTTTAAGTAATGATTTCAGCGAACTTGATAAAAAAAATAAAGAATATAACCAGCAACATATACAGGAAATATATCGTAGCCTTATAGATAAAGAAATTAAAATAAATATCAATAAAGTTTTTTTAATTAGTCCAAAACCTTCGGGGAATACAGACGGAATAGTTTACCCAATTTTTGGCGGATTTGAAAAATATTATAGCATTATGAGTGATATTACAAAGAATCAAAAAATAATTAAACAATTTTCTGATGGAGCATATGTAGTAAAAATAGAAAATGTGGAGAAAAAATGATTATCGGCATTGACGCCAATTGGTTAATTTATGAGAACGCGGGAATAGGCAAGTATTCCTATTTTTTGATACGAGAAATTTTGCGTCAAGATAAAAAAAACCGCTATGTTTTATTTGCCAATTTTATTCGTCATTATAAAAAAAGAAGGCAGATTTTACTAGATTTAATAAAAGAATCAAAAAACAAAAAATGTGAAATATATATTTCAAAAATACCTTCGGCATGGCGAGACGCGCTATCCCAAACAAATGTACCAATCCAATGGATTTACAGGAAAAAAGTTGATTTGTATTTTTCGTCATATTTTTCAGGAATCTTTAATAATGGTTTTAACAAACAAATCGTAGTGATATATGATTTGGTTTTTGTACATCATTGGGAGCATGCAGGAAAAAAATTAAGTGCTTATTATCTAAAGCGATCCATTGACGCCGTTGAGCATTGCCAAAAAATAATTGCGATTTCTAGATCAACGCAAAATGACATCGAGCAATCGTTGGGGGTTGATGAGAGCAAAATAACAATCGCTTATCCAGGTGTGGACAGGGGTTTATTTAAAAAGCAGGCCCAAGCAAAATGCCAAATAATTTTGGATAAATACCACATTGTTAAACCATATCTTTTGTCAGTCTGCACCCTAGAGCCCAGAAAAAATTTAGAAT
>PFTZ01000087.1 GCA_002789815.1 Candidatus Berkelbacteria bacterium CG_4_9_14_3_um_filter_39_23 | reverse complement strand
ATATGGACATAAAATAATTACTCCAGCCATCGAACAATCAGGCGTTAAATTTTATCAAGGGTTTCTCAAGGCATTTTTTGACTCTGACGGAACAATCATTGGCAATCTTAAAAAAGGAATATCTGTCAGATTATCCCAATCAAATTTAGAAAATTTATACAGCGCGCAAAGAATGCTGTCGCGCCTTGGTATAATTTCAAAAATTTATTCAAATCAAAGGGGAGCCGAGAAAAAATTGATGCCCGACGGAAAAGGAGGAAAAAAATTATATCACATTAAAAGCCAGCACGAATTAGTTATCTCACAACAAAACATCTTTGCATTTAAAAAAATGGTTGGGTTTTTTGACGAACAAAAAAGCCAACGGCTAAAACAATTAACCCAAAGTTTCAAACGATTACCAAACAAGGAAAATTTTCTATCGGCTGTTTCAGTTATCACAGCAAAAAAAACTGAAGATGTCTACGATGTGGAAGTGCCAGGGGTCAATGCGTTTGAAGCCAACGGTTTAATAGCGCATAATTGCGGTGAACAGCCACTTTTACCCAACGAATCCTGTGTGCTGGGTTCGATCAATCTGGCAAAGTTTGTCAAAAACAAAACGATTGACTGGGACGAGCTGAAAAAAACCACCTTGACCGCGCAACATTTTCTGGATAATGTTATTGATATGAACCGATACGTGGTGCCAAAAATTGAACAAATGACTAAAAGTTTAAGGCGAACTGGGCTGGGCGTGATGGGTTTTGCTGATATGCTGATCAAGCTTGGCTTTGCCTACAATAGCCCGGAAGGAATTCAAATTGGTGAAAAAATTATGGACTTTATCAATACCAACGCGCGCCAAGCGTCAGAAAAATTAGCCCAAAAACGGGGAGCGTATCCGTATTTTAAAGACAGCGACGATTATGCCAGGGGAAGCGCGCCTGTGCGCAATGTGGCGCGCACTACCATCGCGCCCACTGGCACGATTTCAGTGATCGCTGATTGTTCCAGTGGTATTGAGCCAATTTTTGCCCTAGTCCATAAACGCAAATCTATTTGGGACAAAGACGGCGCTAAAATTGAATTGCTGGTTGTTGACAAACAATTCGAAAATATGATGCGCGAGCAAGGAATTTATAGTGAAGAAATTATGAACCAAATTTCTGACACTGGCTCGGTGGCGCACAATGAAAATGTGCCCGAAGATTTACGAAAAATTTTTATCACTGCGCACGATTTGAAGCCGTCTGATCATATTAAAATCCAGGTTGCGTTTCAAAAAAATGTTGATAACGCCATTTCAAAAACAATCAATTTTCCCAATTCCGCCACGATTGACGATGTAAAAGAAGCATACCTGATGGCGTATCAAATGGGTTGTAAAGGAATTACTATCTATCGCGACGGCAGTCGCGACCTCCAGGTTCTGACTGTTGGATCAAAAGACAAATCAGCCGGAGAAATATCTGACGCGCCTGCTCCTTCATCCGTCGAGCCACGCCAGCGACCGGCAGTGGTGGTTGGCACCACTGAAAAAATTGCAACAGGAATGGGAAATCTGTTTATCACTGTCAACGAGGACAAGGAGGGATTGTTTGAAGTTTTCGCCCAAATTGGAAAATCAGGCGGGGATGCTGGCGCTTTGGTGGAAGCTATCGCGCGAATGATATCGATCGCGCTCCGCTCGCGCGTGCCGGTTGACATTATCATCGAACAATTAAAAGGTATTCGCGGATCAAATCCGGTTTGGCACAATGGCGAGTTGATTTTATCGCCACCAGACGCGTTGGGCAAAGCTTTGGAGAGATATTTAGCTCGGCAAAAAGAATTAAATTTAGTGTGGAAAAATGGTAACAAAAACGAAAAGCAATCAGCCCAAGAAGTCAAGCAAGCGCTCGAGGAAAAAATCGAGCCAGAAAAAAATGAGTCCACAAAAGTTACAACTCACAAAGTGCCATCAACGCAAAACCAAATCAATCTGTGCCCAGAATGTGGCGACACTATGATCTATGAAGAGGGTTGCGTCAAATGCCCTGGATGCAAGCTGACCAAGTGCGGGTAATAATACACAAATACACAAACTTCACAAATAACACAGATTTCTAAAGAAAATTTTGCGTAGTCCGCCGAAATCAGTTACTGAAAAAAGCTAGCATTGACTTGTTTGGATAAATAATATATGTTTTAAATATGTTGATTCAAAACCTTTTGCGATGTGGAGCGTAACTGACCTTGATGGCAATATGTGTGGTTATGTTTCTGCGCGAGATTGGGAAGAAGCGCGAGAAACAGCTAATCTATTTTTTACCGAATAATATCAAAGGGTGCAACCACATTGGACTACCGAACCAAGACCTTTTATGCCAACTAAAAAATGTAAATATACTGTTTTAGTATTTCTTAAAAATGGTGGAATGCATACTAAAATTATTGAAGCATATTCTAGTGAATCAGCAACTACACAGGCAAGAGAATTATTTGATATAGATTCTATTCTTTTTAATTTTATTTTGTATAGTATTATTATATTACAAATTTAAAAATGAAAAAAAACATCTATCTCATACTCGACAATTTGCGGAGCGCTCACAATGTAGGCGCGATTTTTCGAACTGCGGACGCTACTAGAGTTAAAAAAATTTTCCTATGTGGAATTACGCCCACGCCTAGTGAGGAAAAACAGGGGAATCGGCGAGTGAAAAAAGCATCAGTTGGAGCTGATAAATTTGTTAAGTGGAGCTATGTCAAAAATATAAAAGCTAAAATAGAAAAGCTAAAAAAGCAAGGAGTAAGTATTGTCGCGCTGGAACAAACACCAGAATCAATCAACTATTGCCAAGCCAAATACAATTTTCCTTTGGCGCTTGTCATCGGCAACGAAATAGAAGGAGTAGGGGAGAGCGTATTAAAATTAGCTGATCAAAAAATAGAAATCCCAATGTATGGCAAAAAAAATTCACTGAATGTGACAACCGCCACTGGTATCGCGCTTTACAAAATCCTGGAATTTACAAATCCGTCTGTGTAATCTGCGCGCTACGGATAATTATTTATCCACAGCGCAAGTAGGGCTTGACAAAATTTTTTATGTAGGTAAATTGAAATAAAATACAAATTAAAAATTAAAATTTGTCTTGTGGCAATTCCGGTGAAAATCCGGAGCAGTCCCGCTACTGTAATCCGTCCCGCCAGAGGGCAAGGACGAGAAAGCCAGAAAACACAAAACAAATTAAATCGTCTTCGGTCGAAAGACAAGCTATCCAGTTTTTCTTGCTGGATTTTTTAATCAAATGGCAAACCAACTGGCGAGTTAAAATTAGACAATACTAACAATAATAAATACTATGAAAAAAAATTCAACTTTTACCACTGTTATAATTATTCTCATTGCGGTTGGTATGATGGTGACTTATGGATCAATTTTAAGCGGTTTTTCCAGCCAAAATGATCAAAACCAAAACACAACCGCCAATCAGCCACCAGCCACTCCGCAACCACTTAGTGAAAACGCAGGGGTTAAATCAAATTCATTTAGCTACACCGGCGAAGATGGCAAAACTGCTTTGGAAATTTTAAAATCAAAATTCCAAACCGAAACCAGCGAGTCAAGCTTTGGTGAAATGGTGACTTCAATTCAAGGAAACAAAGCAGATAATAAAAACTTCTGGGCTTTTAAGGTTAATGGCGAGTTAAGCCCAGAAGGCGCAGAAACTTATGTGACCAAATCAAGCGACAAAATCACTTGGGAACTAACCGCCTTACAGTAAAAAACAAATTACAAATGACCAACAAATCCAAAATTTCAAATCCAAAATTTCATACTGGTTATACAATTTTTCTTATTGTAGCAAGCGCGCTGTCACGACTTATTCCGCATCCGCCAAACTTCACTCCAATTGCGTCCATCGCGCTGTTTGGCGGACGGGAACTGCCTAAAAAGCTTTCTTGGTTTGTTCCAATTTGCGCGCTAGCTTTGTCTGACATTTTTATTGGATTTTACGATTTGAAGATTTTAGTATCAGTATATTTTAGCTTTTTAATCAGCGTGTTTTTAGGCAGAAAACTAAAACAAAATTTTACGCTCGGAAAAATGCTGGGCTTGGCGACGCTTTCGTCAGCTATGTTTTTCATTATCACCAACTTTTCTGTCTGGAAGTTTAGCCCGATGTATGCCAAAACATTAGAAGGGCTGGGGCTATGTTATTTCTACGCATTACCGTTTTTCCGAAACGAATTGACTGGCACAATTTTCTATACTACAATCATTTTTGGAACAAATGAAATTATTAAAATAATTTTAAGGAGGAAAAATTATGCCAGTAAAATCACAAACTGAGTTAGTCCAATTCTACGCTGATTGGTGCGGACCATGCCAAGCAATGAAGCCGATTGTGGCAGAACTAGAAAAAGAACTGGGTGATAAAATCAAAGTGACACGAGTCAATATAGACGAGGATCCAGGGGAAGCACAAAAATATAATGTAATGAGTATCCCCACTTTTTTAATTAAAAAAGAAGGTGGGGTCAAGGCACAATTGATGGGTATGCAAACCAAAAATGCCCTTAAGAAAAAATTAGTCGGGTAAAATTAGTTTAAATTTACATATTAAGTAAAGCGGGTTTACAAGCCCACTTTTGTGGTAGATTCGCGTAAATGCCCGATTATATTTTACATTATTCGCCACCATTGGGCTAAAAAACATCGCGGTCATTGACACGCCAGACGCCACGCTAATTATCAACCGAGACAAATCTCAAGATGTAAAAAAGATAATTGATCAACTCAAAAAAACCAGCAAGCATAAATACTTGTGATAATTTTTTTAATTGTTATTGGCTATGTTAGTATTTATTTTTTGAGGTTGACATTTGGTCTGTAATATAGTATAATTGCCTTGCCAGCTTTTGAAAGTCAAAAGCTGAGTACTTTAGTAAAAGGAAAAGGAAAATGAGCTGGATAAGAGGTTGGCTCGAGGGAGTTGTTGACTCCCAGGGGCGAATCACAGCTACCTTCAGTGACATGGAAGTCGTTGAGGGTCACCTTCCAAAAAACGGGGAAGAGTTTGGAGCGAACCCGGAAGCGCTCCAAGCCCTGAATGAAAGGGTTCCGACGTCGTTTGCTACGCTCGCCCGACTGGGTGCGGGCGTAGCGGTCGTGCTTCAGGTCGCTTGTCTGAAATGGGCGCGCGACGCCTGGGTACCCAAGCTCGCCGAAAAGTTCGGCGAGTACGGACCACAGGGACTTTTATGCCTCCTGCGAGACCTCGGGGCAGGAGGGACCTGGCTCTGCGCAGATGTATGCGCAGGAGTTCCGACCGTCACCAATATTTTTGGTGGCGCGTTCACCGAGATCGTCGAACTCGGGCTATTCAAGCCCGAGGGGTGGGGCAAGTTTGTTCTGCCAGGCGCCAGCGACTACCAGTCGCTGGTAAACAACGAACAAGAAAGGGAGTGGGCTGACCACCAGCCTAACTTCCCTTCAGGTATGGAGATCCCCGTTGACATCCCATCCTTTACGATGGTGGACGAAATCAACGGGATCGATACTGTCTTGTCCGGAGAACCCGGACCTGGCAGTATCGAGGCGATCGTTATCACCTCTGCCAAACTGCCCAACCATGATTGGTTGGTCAGAGACATAGAACATATCAGGGACAATGACGGAAACGCGAAGTTCGCGCTCAACCGTCATCCGGCGGTGATTTGCCCGCGACCGGGCAAATCCCCGTTGATGTTCCAGTTCGGTCCGTCCGGACTGGACATCAACACCCCTGTCATCCCCTTGTCAGGGGAGGCACTCGACCTGTGCGTGAACCGCAAGGTCGAAACAGTATTGCGGGCGTTAGATTGGCTTTCGTAACCAGCCAACCACGCCTATTCATCGAGGGACGCCTTTAACAAGCGCCCCTCTTTTTTTATACACAAAAATTTGTTAAGATAAGCTTGTGAAAAAACAACTATTTTTTAAATTTTTATTGATCTTAGTCATCGTCGCGCTCACAGTGATCGTTGATATGCCGGGCGGACCGAATTTAAAATTCTGGCTAATCAATAAAAAACTTGATGTGGTGCAAGGGCTTGACCTTAAGGGGGGAACACATTTAGAATACGAAGCGGATTTTTCTGGCACCGAAGAAAAAAATCAGGAAACCGCGCTTTCTGGCGCGATAAATGTCATAGAAAAAAGAGTCAATTCATTGGGCGTGTCAGAACCAACTATCACTAAAGTTTCGTTTGGCGATAAAAAAGGAATTATCATTGAACTCCCTGGCGTGCAAGATTCGCAAGAGGCAATTAACATCATCGGTAAAACCGCCAAGCTTGAATTCCAAGAACCGCTAGACGACCAAAGCAGTGGAGGCGGAGACGGATTTCAGCCAGGCTGGAAAAAAACAACGCTCGGCGGAGAACATTTAGTTAGCGCGGATGTAACATTTACTAGCTCGCAAAACGCTACCAGCGCGTTTAACAAGCCTCAAGTTTCGTTGAAATTTAATAGCGACGGGGCTAAATTATTCGAACAAATCACCGAGCGAAATTTACAAAAACCAGTGGCGATGGTGCTGGATGATTCTTTAATTTCCAGCCCAACCGTCCAAGATGTTATCAGAACCGGCGACGCAGTAATCACCGGCGAATACACCCTAAAAGAAGCCAAACAGCTTGCTTTGCAACTAAATTCTGGCGCACTGCCAGTGCCACTGAAAATTGTATCACAAAGAAACATTGGCGCGACGCTCGGCAAAGCATCAATTGAAAAAAGCCTTATCGCTGGTTTTGTTGGTATGGGGCTTGTTATGTTATTTATAATTTTGTATTATAAAATGTTGGGCGTAATCGCCAGCATCGCCCTCACTATCTATACATTATTAAATTTGGCTGTATTCAAGCTAATTCCTGTTACGTTAACACTCGCAGGGATCGCTGGTTTTATTTTATCCATTGGCGCGGCAGTTGATGCCAACATCTTAATTTTTGAACGATTAAAAGAGGAAAAACTAAAAGGAAAATCATTGCGCGAGGCGATAGATACTGGATTTTCGCGCGCGTGGCTTTCGATTCGCGATTCAAATATGGCATCGGTCATTACCGCTTTAATATTGATTTGGCTGGGGTCGGGGATTGTGCGCGGATTTGCGATTACGCTACTTATCGGAATTTTAATTTCAATGTTTTCCGCCATCACAGTTTCCCGAACATTAATGTTTTTAATTTTAAGGGAACGAAAAACAAAATAGATTAAAAAATATAATATAAAATAATTTTAAATTTTAGATTGTTGCTAAGGTTATACTTATGAATTTTTTAGGCAAGAAAAAAAAATGGTATTTGGTCATTTCATGGATTGTCATATCTATCGGTTTGGCTTGCCTTTTTGTTTTTAAATTAAAACCAGGAATTGATTTTGCTGGCGGAAGCTTGATCGAAGTGGACATTAACAAACAAACTAGCATCAACGAAATTAAGGATACACTTATTGACGAGGATTTACCAAACCTTAACATATACCAAATAGGGGAGAGGGGCTGGATTTTAAAAACAAAAGAAATCAGTGAAGAAAAGAAAAATCAAACCATCAAGTCGCTTGGCAAAGTAGGGGAGACCATAGAGAAAAGATTTGAAAGTGTGGGACCAACGGTTTCAAATGATTTGCGTAAAAAATCAATTTTAGCTATTAGCCTGGCTACAACCGCGCTAATTTTTTATATTGCGATCGCATTTTATCGTTTGCCAAAATTTTTATCTCCATGGAAATTCGGTTTAGCTGCGATTGTCGCGTTGGCGCATGATTTACTTGTTGTGTTGGGCGCGTTTGCAATTTTTGGACATTTTCTTGGCTACGAAATCGACTCGCTTTTCATCACCGCTATGCTTACAATCTTGGGCTTTAGCGTGCATGATACGATTGTTGTGTTTGATCGAATCAGGGAAAATTTTCGTTCTGACTCGCCTGTCTCGCATTTAAAATTAGAAGAAGTAGCAAATTATAGCATTGTACAAACAATCGCGCGTTCACTTAATACATCGCTGACTATAATACTTGTGCTCCTTGCTATGCTAGTTCTTGGCGGTCAGACTTTACAACCATTTATTTTAGCTCTTTTAGTTGGCATGATTACTGGAACATATTCGTCAATTTTTATTGCCACTCCACTACTTATTTATTGGCATAAAGGAAAATAAAATCACACATAATAATTTCCAGTTTTTAAAATATCAATATAAAAATTGATTTGTATGTGGGTTAAATATCAACTATAATATAAAAATGTCAGAGAACGCAATTTTAAGCCTTTTAACCTGTTAAAATTTATTCACTGATACACAGATAGCACAAATTTCGCAGATCTTGCCTAACGGCATTTAGGTAAATTTATAAACTTAATAAATAATTAAATTTTGGATTGTCATTTTAAGACTTTGATTTTAAATTTTTAATTTGACGACCGAAGGGAGGAATATGTGGTTTGCTTTAGTCGGACTATTGATCGGCATTGGCGCTGGCGTATGGATGCCATACGAAATTCCAGTGGAATTTACCCGCTACACAGCGATCGGAATCTTGGGTATCTTAGACTCGGTTTTTGGCGCTATGCGCGCAGATCTACAACATAAATATAATCATACGATTTTTTTATCCGGGCTTTTAACCAATATGATACTCGCTGTTGCTATCACATATCTTGGCGATAAATTGAGCTTGGATTTATACTTAGCAGTAATTATTGTATTTACGCTCAGAATTTTCTCCAACATTGGCACGATGAGATATTGGGTATTGGCAAAAACATTAGGGAAAAAGAGAGCTGAGCAGGAAATCAGCGAGAAATCAGCGATACAACAGAGCTAGCCAATGGTTGTTATAATCACATATACATCGTGATATTAGTGTGATATTAATTTTATTTTATTCTTTTCATATAAATAATGTCGTAAAAGCTACATTGTGCGACTTTAATAACTTTAATACTTGACTCAATTTTTGTGCTTCATAAATAGTTTATTTTTGATATTTTTGTATTCCATATAAATTTATAATAATTTATAATAAACATATATTGCGCCTCTTCTGCCTCTCCTGCTGGCTGATCCACTTTTTAGCTTTTATTATTAATTTTTGTTTTGTTCATCTACTCCCCCGCCAAAACACCACTCCCCCAAAAAATAACAGGTTTGTAACGGGTTCACAATTAGAGCATTTTATTTAAAAACCAAGTGGCATCAATTTTCTAATGTTTAGAGTATTCAATTCTATAGAATTAACTAGCTTCCTCCAACTTCTCTAGCGCGTCCGCGTCTTCTTTGATTTGCGGTTTGTCTGATTTTTTTTCGCTATAATATACATTGCTTTCCTCTCCCCTGCTTTGAATTGTGCTTATACCTTCTATTTTATCCTGCCTCCCCTCTTCCTTAGTTCTCTCGTTCACTTGTGTGGCAATATTTATTTTAATATTTTGGTTTTTAGGTTTTAAATTTTGAGATTCCTTTATATACCACGACTTGCCAGTTAAACTTTTAATTTTTTTATACCCCAGTTCTTTAATTTTTTCCGCCCTCTCCTGCCCGACTTGCGTTTCTTTTTTGTGTTCCCCAACTCCCTCAATTGTCAAACTATTTTGCCACTCAATCATTTTGCTTTCCACCTCGTTTCTGCTTTTAGAATAATGATCGTGCGAATATTTAACAATATCGTTTCTGTGCGGAAAACGTTCAGTTTTTGGCACTAAAGTTTTAGCTGAAAAAGCATTACTAGTCACGCCATTGATTGCCATTTTAGTATAAATATGATAGTTGTCCAAATTAACTAAATCGTTGGCGTCAAAAACTGGCTCAAACTCTTTGACCAAAAAAGCAGCGTCAGTTGCCCCTACGCGAAAGCTAGTCAGTGTCCCGATATTGCCAAACACCGCGTCGCGCACTACTTCCGGCATTTGCGCAATATACTGGTTAGTCATAATTAAACTTAATCGGTATTTTCGCGCTTCAGATAAAATTGTGGCAAAAGATTCGGTAGCAAAATTTTGAAATTCGTCAACATATAAATAAAAATCTTGCCTTTGCTCCTCTGGAATATTGGCTCGTTGCATAGCTGACAATTGAATCTTGGTAATCATCATCGCGCCTAAAAGCGCTGACACATCTTCCCCCACTTTTCCTACCGCTAAATCAACTAATAAAATCCGTTTATTGTCCATAATCTCGCTCAAATCAATCGTTGATTTCGGCTGACCAACTATGTTTCTGATTGTTGAGCTAGACAAAAATTGACCAACTTTATTCTGAATCGGAGCAACAGCTTCGGTGCGAAATTTATTATCATATTGTTCAAATTCATTGACCCAAAAATCCTTAATTACCGGATCTTTAACATTATCAACAACTTTCTTGCGATAAACTTTATCAACCAAAACTTTAGTGATTCCTAACATTGTTGCCTCTGGGTAATCAAGAAGAGATAATACTGCGTTGCGTAAAATATATTCCAATCGGGGTCCCCATGATTCGCCAAATATCTTTTTAAATATACCAACCACGCCTGAAGCAACAATTCCCCTTAAATCTTCATCCACTGTCTCCAGGATATTAAAACCAATTGGAAACTCTCTGTCAGCTGGCGCAAAATAAACCACATCTTGAATTCTTTTTTCGGGTATAAAATCCAACACATGCTCGATTAAATCACCATGCGGATCAACCACCGCCACTCCCCTCCCCTCTAAAATATCATCAATAATCATATTTTCAAGCATTGTTGATTTTCCAGTACCCGTTTTCCCGATAGCATAAAAATGCAACCTACGATCGCTAGTTTTAATTCCAAATTTCTGCTGATAATTTCTAAAATTTGTTTGCCCGAACATTGTCAAATCAACTTCGTCAACCGAGCCTTCAACCGGTAAATTTGACGGTGGCTCGCCCTTTTTTGACCCTGCCCAAGCAATAGAGGGGGTTTCAACACTCACATGAGGAAGGTGAAAAATAGAAGCAATTTCTTCAATATTTAAAATATAACCCGGCTTTGAAAAAGCTCTATTTCGATATTTATAAACAATATCGTCTTGCATTAAAACTTCCTTGATTGAAAAACCATTGATATTAGTAGCATTAAATTGTTTAAACGCGCTTACCACTCCTTGTAATTTTGTCCGCGCAGTTTGCTCGTCTTCCGCGACTGCCACAATGCGAATTTTTGTTTCATAACCAAGCTTAGTCACTTTTTGTTCGATTCCAGCTAGACCAGCTTCTTCTGGACCAGATAATCTGATCTCTCCCGCGCCATCGTTTTTTGTCTCTGAGGGGGTGATGGTGGTAGCTGATTTGATTACTTCCTTGGTTAAATCGTAAGCGCCTGATATTACTTTTTGGCTTAAACTGAGCTTTTCTGTGCTTTCACCATTTCTAATCGCATTCACGTATTTGATGCCTTTTTGTTGCCACTCGTCAGAGACAGGCTTAATCATTACTTGAATCCAAATTTGTTGACGACCATTAACTTTTGATAAAACGCCAGTGATAGAAGACAGAGGATCAACTTCAAAATTTAAAAAAGTTTTGATCGGAAATACTTCATTTTTATTTAATTCAAGCGTTGTGCCGATCGCAATCATATCACTTGGTACATTCAACGAAATATCTTCTGAAGCTTCTTTAATCTCAACTGTCGGGTATTGCGCGTAAATTTGTCCTTCAACAAAATCTTTTAAATGATTAGGCGCCCAACAATAAAATAAAATATATTTATCTTTGGAATTAATTTCAAAACTAATATGGTCCTGCTCGGACTTGCTTTGATCTAATATCCCATGAAGTGCTGCAAACATATTTTCTGCTTGTAGCGGTCCTTTTTCATTATTTCTTGGCACTAGAATTTCAAGCAGTGTTCCTTCTTGTTTCTCTTGTTCACCAATGTTTTGCTTGTCACGACTTAAAGAAACAATTAAATAAATCGCCAAAATAATCGCTACTAATAATATCGCTGTTAAAATTCCAATTAGCATTTTTTATTTAATTATATTGACAAGCGCGGCAAACCGCGACAACTTGCCCTCAGGCGCCATAATCGTCACATAATCGCCTGGTTTAGCTTTTAAATATGTAACAGCCGCCCTTGGTATTTCGTATAGTCTTTTTTTTACTTGCGCAAAATACTGCTTGTTGATTTCTTGTAATTTACCAACCATTTTTTTTCGTTCAACCGGACCAATTTGCTTGTAATTAAAATGTCCGTCTTTTTCAATCGTCAATTTTAACTTGTCCCCTACCACTAATTTACTTTTTGACAAATAATTTTCCGGCACTGGATACCGCCGGTCCCCTGTCATTAAGCACTTGCCGTCAAATTCGCCTTCAATATTTTTGCTTCTACTTTTGGAGATATCACAACCATTTTCCTTCCACCAATAATCAAATAATTCTTTTTTTAGGCAAAGAAGCGCACTGCACGCGTTGTCTATTTGGCTAAAAATTCGTTCAAAATTTAACTCTTCCTTGGTATCCTTTTTTTCCATAAATTATTTTAATTTATTTTAAAATCTTAAATCTATATTCTTACATCTTTTTTTCAGCTCTGCCTTAACCCTGCTATTGGCTCAGGCGCGGGCGCTGTTTTTACTACCTCGCTTCCACGACTGACAATCTCCTTTTCAATCACTGCCCGAGGCTTGGCTAATGTCACCCGACAATTTTGTCTTATCGCCTCTGCCACTGCTTTGTTTTCTACGGCTTCATTTTTAATTCCAATCATTGAAAATGGTTTGGACGGCGTAAGCCCAACAAGCAATTTGATATACATATGAAAGCGATCCAAATTAACCAAATCGTCAATCGTCACCCCGGGAAATTCCTTTGCCATAAATTCAGCGTCAGACGCGCCGATGCGGTAAGCGATCATTGTGCCAGCGTTGCCGATTACCGCGTCGCGAATTTTTTCTGTCAGTTGAGCAATGTATTGATTGGTGATATTTAAACTCAAGCGATATTTTCTGGCTTCGGATAAAATCGTGGCAAACGAATCTGTGGTAAAATTTTGGAATTCATCAACATACAGATAAAAATCGCGCCTCTCTGCCTCAGGAGTATCAGCTCGCGAAAAAGCCGCAGCCTGCAATTTTGAAATAATCACCATTCCAAGGAGATACGAATTCATCTCCCCTATTTTGCCTTTGGACAAATTTATCAACAATATCTTGCCCTCGTCCATCACCCGCCGAAAATCAATCGCGCTTTTGGTTTGCCCAATGATATTACGCATCAGCTCGTTGGTCATAAACCGTCCGAATTTTGAAATAAAATAATTATACATTTCCGACTTGTGAAAATCAGCGGTTTTGGCTAGTTGCTTTTCCCAAAAAGCTGTCACCATTGGATCTTTAACATATTTTAAAACTTTTTCGCGAAACTCATCATCAGTCACCATCCGTGGAATATCGATGAGTGTCCCGCCCTCAGGCAAACTCATCACTGAAAGCGCGGCATTTCTACCCCAATGTTCAAACTGCGGACCGACGATACCGGTTCTGCCAGGATCAAATAATTTGTAAAAAATCTCCAGCCATTCAGCAATTAAAAAATCTTTTTCTTCTGGTCGTTTCCAATCTAAAAGATTGAGTCCCATAGGATACTGCGTGTCTGACGGGTCAAACAAAATTACATCTTTTACCCTTTCAGCTGGAATTTTTTTCAGCATTGTTTCAATCGCGTCGCCGAGTGGATCAATAAAACACACCCCATTGCCTCGGCTGATATCGTCCAACAACATATTTTCAAACAGAGTAGTTTTACCCACGCCAGTTTTTCCAATCATAAACATATGACGGCGGCGATCGTCTTTATTAAAACGCACTGTTTTTTCTTCTCCCCGATAAAAACTTTTTCCAATCACCACGCCTTCTTCTGGCAAGTTGAGTGGCGGAGGTAAATTGCGCGACTGCATCCAGCGGATATTGGGCGTAGTGGTGTAACGGTTGGGCAAATGCCATAGCGATGCAACTTCTTCTGAATTAAATATCACACCCCAGCTCATATTGCGCAAAATATAATCTTTGATTATTGCAGTCCCCTCTCTCTCGCTTTTAACTTTAAAACTATTTAAATTAGGCACATTGTATTGACCAAACGCGCTGATGATATTATCGCGCACAAGCTGGGCATTTTTTTCATCTGACGAAACTGCCACAATTCTAACCAAAACTTGAAAACCCGGCTTGGATGATTTTTCTGAAAACGCGCGCATCAACTCTTCCTGAGCCGGAGTTTGACGGAGATCTTTGTTGCCTTGGCTATCAAAATTCGGGTTGTTGGGGTTTTTTAATTTAGAGCTTTGCGACAAAGTGTCGGTAATGCCTTGGGCGATGCTGTTGGCAGCGCGCGCTTTCCACCTGCCATACATATAATTAGTCTTGCCTTCCATCACTTGTTTGGCAGCGCTGGTCGGAGCCGCGCGCCAAGCATTGGAAATTGGTTTGACAATTATTTGCACTGAAGCCGAAGAGTTTTCGCCCAGCTTGCTCATTGTGTTGGTGATATTGTTAAGCGGGTCGCTGTCTAGCTGGCGATATGTTTTGATGGGAAAAATAAATCGGCGAGTAAGCGTCATTTCAGCACCAGACACACTCCCCTGCCCTGACTCAAAGATATTATGTCCAATTATTCGCTCTAGCTGAGCGTTAGGATAAAAAGATTGGACTTGATACTCAAGCATTGTCATTAAATTTTTAGAGCAAGCAATGTAAAAATTGATTTCGTTTTTTTGGCTTACAATCTCAAAAGTGAAATAATCCTCGTCGCCAGTAATCTTGCGTCTAAAATCCCTGTTTAGCTGCGACGAAAGCGAAGCAAAAAATTGATCAGCCGGTCCAAGCGCCTCGCGAAAGTCTTGTGGCTCGCGTTCATTGGTAGTGTCTTCGCGCCGAGAGGATTCGCGCGGAACTAGCACTTTAAAAACAACTGTATTTAAAATTCGCTTTTCTTTGGCTACGGCTTTTTGGTGGCTTATTACAATACGAAAAATAATATACGAAGCAGACAGAACTAATAATGCGATAATGATAGCTATGAGCATTCCCTCTTTGTTAGATTGTTATTCAATAGATTTACGACTTATGCATTTTCAGGTTTAATGTTTTTGGTCATCAGGTTCGCTTGCGTAAGTCGTGTCACTAGATTCTTCTTGGTGGTCGTTTCGCGCCTGTAATAATCTTTTAACAAAATCGCTGGCTAAAAGAGCGGAAGCGTCTTTTAAATCAAGCGACATAATGTCGTCCTCGCGCGTGGCTCGTTTTTGTGTTTCGTCTTGAATCGCTCGAGCTAGCTGCTCCTCGTTTTTTTTCTCCGACAGATCGGGTCGCTCGGTTTGGGTGGCTGAAATTTGGTTTTGGGTCGTGAGAATAGTTTCTGTTGTGTCAATACTTGCTGGTTGCGCCCCAACAGGAACCCCTGCTTGGCTAATCGTATTATTTTCCGACTCTTTATTTGTTTCTCTAAAACTTCCAACTTTCACCTTATTTAAAGGATTTGGCGATGTTGTTGTATTCATAAATATATTATAACACTTTTTTTACAATGCAACAAAAAGGCACACAGGTTAGGTAATTTTTGCTAGCTCCTCCATTAGCGCGTGATAAATATTCAAATTATTGAGAGAGCAAATTCTTAGCCCTTCAATTTCTTTCAAACGGATTAGGTGGTGCAAATACGCCCACTTTTTGTCAGTTTTAAATTTACTTTTTCCGAGATCTAATTTGTGAAACTGAAAATTATTCAGCTTTTGATTATTATTTTGAAATTTGAGGTTTAAGGATTGAAATTGAGTGTAAGCGATCCCGTGCCTTCCCAATCTTGTCGGCAAAACGCAATCAAACATTTGAAAGCCATATTTAACCGCGTAAATAATATCTTCTGGCTCGCCAATACCCATCAAGTATTTAGGCGCGTCCTGGGGAAGCCAACGGCTCGTCCAGCAAATTACCTGCTTTATTTTCGTTTTTTGTTCGCCCACTGCCACGCCCCCTACCGCAATTCCGTCAATTTTTCCTTTTTTATAAAGCTCACTTACAAAATCTGCTGATTTTTTTCTTAAATCTGGATAAATTCCGCCCTGCACGATGCCAAATAATTTTGGTTTATTTCCCTTTTGATTATCTTTTGCGTCAATAGTTTTCAAAAGCCACCGATGAGTTCTTTCAACTGACTCAGCCACCCGTTTTTTTGTGGCGGTGCCAGGCGGACAATCGTCAAGTGGCATCGCAATGTTAGTTCCAAGCGCCATATTTATTTCCCAAACTTTCTCTGGTGAAAAAAAATGCGTCGAGCCGTCAATATGCGATTGAAATTTCACACCTTCGCTAGTTAGTTTTGGCTTCAAGGAAAAAACTTGAAACCCGCCACTATCGCATAAAATCGCTCCGTCCCAACCCATAAACTTATGCAGACCGCCCATTGCCCTAATCACTTTCAGCCCTGGGGTAAGATACAAGTGGTAAGCATTGACGAGCACCATCTGAAAACCAATTTTCTTGATTTCGTCAAACGAGACCGCCCGCACCACTCCGCGAGTGGCGCAAGGCATAAAACAAGGCAAATTTATTTTTTTATTAACAATCCTCAAACAATTTTTTTCAATTTTTTTACTTTTCATAAACTTAAAATATTGCCTAAATTTCAAATTTTCAAAAAATTATACTTTAAATTCTAAAATTCAACGTCAAAATTCTCTATAGAGCCCGCCCCAAAACGTGCTTTTGAATTAAAATTATTTTAATTCAACCTTAGCTCCGGCTGTTTCCAGCTTTTTCTTGGCTTCTTCTGCTTCGGCTTTGGGGACATTGGCTTTTACTTCTTTAGGCGCGCCATCAACCAAATCCTTAGCTTCTTTCAGCCCTAAATCTGGTCTTACTTCGCGCACTGCTTTGATAACCGCAATTTTTTGGCTGCCAGCGTCAACTAGATGAATAGTGAATTCGCTTTTTTCATCTACCTGAGCAATTTCGCCAGTTTGCGCCACTGCGCCAGTCGCTGCCATTGGCACGCTTGAAACTCCCCAACGATCTTCAAGATCCTTAACTAAATCAGCCAATTCCTTGACAGTTAATTTTTCTAGTTTCTCTACAATTTCAGCAAACGCGCCCGAAACTGCTTTTTGAAATTCTTTTTTCTCAACTTTTTTATCATCAGACATATTTTCCTTTCTATAATTAATCTAATTCTTTTTTAAATTATTGCTTAATTTTATTATTCAATACCGTCACTAGAGTTGCTAGATTATAACGCAAAACGTTTTGCATTCTCGTAATCGGACCCTTGATCGTGGCAACTAATTTGGTATATAGTTCATCGCGCGAAGATAATTTTGCCAGCTCGGCGATATATCGCGCGTCAACCACCTTGCCTTCAAAAATACCGGAAATTGGAATAACATTTTGATTTTCCCTTGACGCGTCAACCACAATTTTAGCTGGCGCGATTTCATCTTCCAAGCTAAAAATTATCGCTAGGGGAACTTGGGTGTTTTCTTTGGTTAATTCAAAGCCAACATTTTCCATTACTCGCCTAAGAAGCGAATTTTTCACCACACTCATTTCAATTTTGTTTTCCCTGAGTTTTTTGCGCAGCGCTTGCAAATCTGCATTTTTCGTACCCTTGAAACCCATTATCAAAATTGACTTAGCGTCTTTGGCTTTTTGGGTCAACTTTTTCACTAGTTGTATTTTTTGATCTTTGTTTAATTGCATAAACTTTGTTTTGTATTAAAATCAAAAACTGCGGATTTCCGCAGATTTAAAAAATTACTTAATCAATACTATTGTAGCTCTTGGGTAATTTCCTAGGAAAGCCTTACGGGTTTGAATTTCAAAATTTATAATTCAGATTATGGTTTGAACCACTTTCCAATTTGTAATATCTGATTTCCAAACCCTGCTTTACGGAACTGCTGTCAAATACGCTTTTATAACAGAGCAATTCCTGCCATCTACGGAATACTTTGATTATATGTTATTGGAGATATTTTGTCAAGAAAGTGTATCTGCCAAGGAAATGCAAAGGGTGTGCCTCACAAACCTTGGCAGATAAGTCACGACCTTCGCTTTGCCTTCTCTCTTGGCTATGCGAAGGCTACGCCCCCCGGTTCTTACAACAAAAGCTCATTATACGTAAACATCCCTCCTTTTGGGCAAAATTTGGCACTGCCACTAGATGCCGTAAATAATTATACTAAAAAAAAGAAGCGCTTGTCAAATTTTCACGCGAATACCAACCCCCATAGTGGAGGACACAATTACTTTTTCTATTTTCACTCGATTAATTTTCCCTAAAATCGCTTCCGCATTGCCAATGATTTTTTTATCATCCCAGCTAACTTTGCCGATACTTGCGTGTATGATGCCACGGCTGTCAGCTTTAATTTCTTTGATGCTGTTTTCCAATTTCTGCTTGACTTCCTCTAGATTTTCAGTAATTGTGCCAAGTTTGGGGTTGGGCATCAAACCTTTTGGTCCTAAAATTCGCGCTACTTCAGCGATTTTACCCATCATTTCAGGACGCGCGATCGCTGTATCAAAATCAATCTTGCCTTTTTTGATTTCCTCTATTTTTTCCGCTGTAAGAATTGCTACGCGTGGTTTTTTAACCAACCCGCCCGGCATTACAATTGTTTCGCGAAACGGATTATCTCCTTTTTTAATTATTAATTTTATATGAATTTCAAGAGTTTCGTCAAACTTGGCTGATGCCAATGCTTTAGCTTGCTTAACAGCCTCGCCAATCACCAGCTCTTTTCGCTCGGTATATTTCTTTAAATTTACATAACGGTGACTGCGAACTTTTTTGTATTTTGATTTAGCGCTTTTAACGACTTTCTTAACCTCCACTTTTTCGGTTTTTTTCTCCGAACTAGACTCTGCCATTTTTTCATCTAAGAGTCGCATCGTTTCCTCAATGCTTGCCACGCTTTTCCCTGTGTCTTTTTTTTCTTTTTTCATATTTTCCTTTCGTGGTTCAAGCGGTCACCAATGAAGCGACCTCCCACAAGTAAATTTTATGTTTTATGTTTTGGGTTATTATTTAACTTAATAATTACTTTCACCATTTTATACCCCCAAACAATCAAGCCAAATCCCGGTAGCATAATAATAATGCCGATCATACTCGGAATCAAACCAATAATTCCTAGCGCTTTTAGTGTTGAATAGGCAATCGCCAGTCCGGTAAAAAAAATAACTAATCCGCCCAGCATTATCAAATAGCCAATTCTTTTCGCTTGATTCGCTATTTTCCCATATTCTGATTGGGGTGATATTTTAATAATTTGCATCGTTTATTAGCTCTATTAACTTTTCTGCCACTTCATTGCTTTTTAAAACCGAAATAATTTTATCATAATCTACCTTGTTTGTCCATTCCAACACAAAATCCTCTGTGGTTTTGCCAAGTGGCGGTCGTCCGATGCCGATGCGCAAACGCCAAAAATCAGCTGTGCCCAGCGCGTCAATTACTGACTTTACACCATTGTGTCCGGCGCTACTTACCCCTTTTTGGATTTTATACTCGCCAATCGGAATATCAACATCATCGTGAATAATCAAAATCCGATCGGTTGCAATACCATTTTTTTTAACCATATTCGCCACCGCTTGCCCAGAATTATTCATAAACGAAGCAGGCGTAAAATATAAAATATTATCACCCAAATTTTCTTTTTCCAAAATCTCTATCGCCCACCGTCCGGCATTGTGGCGCGTTTTTTCATACTTTTTCCCTGGGTTCCCTAGCCCGACAATTAAAAATTTCTTAATCATAAACACATTTTAGCAAATTTTAGCTAAAAATTCAAAAAATCAAAATAAACCCCAACCTTCGAAACTCTTGGGGTTACAAAAGTAAAAAAAATCAAATCATAATAAATCGTTCAAAAGCCCGCCTTTCGGCGGGCATAATTCGGGCTTAAATATAATAAAGTATTTTTATGGCTTAATCGATTTTATCGCCACGCTTAGCAAACTCGTCAACAAGCATTTCTCTCTCGTGTGTATATTCACCTCTATTTCTATAACCATATTTTTCTAAAATATCGTCCATTTCTTTAAGTAACCTTTCTGCTTCCCCTACATCATAATTTTCACCTTTTTCTCTTTCTTTCCCTTGTATAGCTGTATTCTTACACATATCCCAAAGTTTATTTTTGTTTCCCTCAAATTTTGATAAATCATTAACTAATTCAGGATTCTCTTCTTTTAATTTTGCGATAACTAAACTAGCGATTTCGCCCTGTTCTTGATAAACAGCATTGTGTAATGAATGGTGAGGTTCAAAAAATAAATTCCCTTCTGGCAACTTTATTCCAACATTTACGTTAACTTTTATAACTTTCTCTCCAGCTTTTTCGGCTCTTTCTGCGCTAAAATAATCAGTGGTAGCACCTTTCTTTTCTAAATGACCTCGACTTTTAATCTCTTCTTGATAACCACTTGACCATACCAATGCACCTGCATTTTCCCTACCTGCTTCTTCTTTCGGCTCGTGTTCTTTAGTTCCTCGCTCCATTTTGTTCTCCTTCCTCCCCTGATTTTCAAGGGGCTT
>PFTZ01000012.1 GCA_002789815.1 Candidatus Berkelbacteria bacterium CG_4_9_14_3_um_filter_39_23 | reverse complement strand
TTTTATTTATTATTGTTTTATTTTTATCGCCAGCATTATTGTTTTTAATTTTACAAATTACTTTAAAAAACTCTCCGCAATTATTTATCGAAAATCGCGCTTATATAAATATGTTTATTTTAGGCGCCAGCGGTTTTTATTTATCGGTCGGATTTTTTGCCCTTGCTGAATGGATAAATTATTATTATGATGTTTTGATTGTCACGCGAAGCTTGCTTATCGACATCAAGCAAAGGACAATTTTTTTTCGTGAAATTAGCCAGTTTCATTTAAAGAATATAGAAGATGTGCGATCGCAAATAAAAGGCATTTTGCCAACATTGTTTGCGTATGGCAATATCATTGTGCAGACAGCTGGCGCGCAAGAAAATCGGCTGATTGAGGACATCCAAAATCCGCAAAAAGTTTCCAGTAAAATAATTAAGTTGCAAGAAAATGCGCGCGCTGGGCAAAAACAGACAATTGAAAACGATGTTGAAAAATTGTTTCATATCGGCGAGAAAAAATTCAATGGAGATAAAAACCGAAGCTAATAATTTGAGCCAATTATTTACCGAAACCGCTTTGAAATTATCAGAAATTATTTTATCCGGAGAACCAGCCAAAAGCGCGCCTTCCAGAATAATTAAATGTCAGGCAGTGGATGAGAATTCGCTATTGTACGAATGGCTGGCAAGATTGATAAAAATCGCTGACGAGGAAAATTTAGTGATGCAAAAATGCGAATTTGAAGCTATGTCATACACTTATTTGGTGGCTAGGGTGCGGTTTAATAAATTTAATAGTTCGCATATTCCGACTTCGATTTCGCAAGATATTCATATCAAAAAAAAGAAAAAACTTTTTTTAGTTAAAGTTGGTTTGGATTATTAGTTGCGTTATGCGGTAATGCCTTGCGTTTCAATGTCATTCCTACATTCTGGGGAATGTTGGAATAATATAATAAAATGATAAAGCTACGATTTTTGGTCGGACTTGCGATATTGTTCTTTAGCGTAATTTTTTATTGTCAAAAAGTGAAAGCTGAAACAACAATTTTTCCGCTAACAAATAGCCCTTTGATATTATCTGAGGTTTTGCCAGATCCTGAGGGCGATGACGAGTTGGGAGAATTTATTGAAATTCAAAATATTTCCACAGAAAATGTCAATCTAACTGGCTGGAGAATTGAGTTTAAGGGCGGGGCGAACTCGAAGGTATTTGCGATGCCAGCTAGCGAACTTAAAGCAGGGGAGTGGCAAGCATTTTATTATCAAGATACAAAAATTAAGTTCATCAATTCAGGCGGTGAAATTTTTTTATACGCGCCTAGCGGTGATTTGGTCGATTATTTCAATTATCCCAAAGCAAAGGAAAATCAGGCGTGGGGAAGAACTTGCGCTGGCGAAAGTTGGCTAGCGCCATCGCCAGGGATAAAAAATCCTACCCCTGTGAGTTTGGATAAAATTAGTATTTCTCCGGACGCGATCAATTTTGTCAAAAATACTACCATTGATTTTTTGATCAGTGTTAACGCTCTGTGCGATGAAGTTAAATTTGTCAAAGCTTCCCTGCCCTCCCCTATCTCGCGCGAATTTTTTTTAACGGGGGAGGCAAGTGAATTCACCGGATCTTTTGAATACCAAAAGTTTCAAATTGATAAAGCCCAAATTTTTGAATTTGATATTTTTGTATTTGGAGAAAATAATTTAATTTTTACGCAAAAATTTCCAGTGAAGTTTTACGATGACGCCAGCGCGGTTATTTTGTCAGAAGTATATCCCAATCCGCCTGTAGGGCAAGACGAATTTATCGAGTTATTTAACCAATCGTCCCGTCCGATTGATTTAACATATTATTTTTTAGACGATGGCGAGGGCGGGAGTCAGCCGTTTGAGTTTAACCAGACAATTTTACCTTGGGATTATTTTAGCGTTAGCAAAGAACAAACGAAAATTGTTCTGAATAATGATGGCGATTGGGCGCGACTGTTGTCGCCCGAGTTGCGAATTGTTGATAGCGTGAAATTTAAAAAAACAAAAAAAGGCTGGTCATATGCTAAATTTGGGCAATCGTGGCGCTGGAGCGAAATCATTACTCCATATAAAAAAAATCAGGAAATGATTTACCCCGCTGGCATTTATATTTCTGAAATTTTGCCTAATCCAAAAGGCGCTGATTCAGAGCTGGAGTTTATTGAGCTTTTTAACAGTATGGATATTCCCGTCGATCTGTCAGGGTGGGTTTTGTCTGACGGAACAAAAAAATTTTTACTAGAAAATATTGCGATCGCTTCAAAAAGTTATATAGCGATTTATTCGCGAGATTCAAAAATTAGTTTAAAAAATTCAGCAGATTGGGTGTCGCTTGCCAATCCGCGAGGCGATATTATTTCAAAAATTCATTACTCGTTTATTGGGCAAGAAGACCAAAGTTTCGCTCTAATTGGTCAAAATTTTGCTTGGACTCTGTCCCCTACGCCCAACGCAAGAAACATATTACTTGGTAAAATTGAAGTTCCAGTAGTAAAAAATAATATAGAAGCAATTGCGATATCTGCGCCCACTGCCGAGCCAGCTCCAAACGAGATTTCAGACATTAAAAATACAGTCACTTTGACCCAAACAATTATTACCACTACCACACGAGTAGCGGTTGCTAAGCCCAGCGCGTGGCAATTTCTTCAGAAAAATTTAGAAAAACTTTTAACCAGCGAAACGGTTTTACCAAGCGTAAAAGCCCAAATTCAATCTCCGGCAGTGCTAGGGTTAGAAAGTCAACGATTAACAAATCCGCTGATATTTGTTATAATAAAATATGCTAGTTTGGGTTTGCTAAGTTTAAGCATTATTAAATTATGGCGACTTATTATCCAAAAAATGCGCTTGATACAAAAAGAATAGCCAGGAAATTATGGCAAAATATCCGTCAAGCCAAAATCGTTTTTTTAAGCGGACCGCTGGGCGCAGGTAAAACTTTTTTTGTCAAGCAACTTGGTAAAGTTTTGGGGATAAAAGAGGAGATTATTTCTCCTAGTTTTCAGTTAATCAAAGTTTATTCAATTCAAAACACTAATTTGCGCTTGGTGCATACGGACTTATTTCGTTTAGATATTAAAAGTCAAAACGATTTTTTAGAGTTGTTTGAATATCTAGGCGATGAAAAAAATATCGTCCTGATCGAATGGGGAGAGAAAATCGCAAATTTTATAAAACCTAAAATGACGATTGAATTTAGTGGAATAAAAAAGCGCAAAATAAAGGTGAAAAACTTAACCCAAATTTGCAAGCCCGACGGGCTTGCAAATTTGGGTTAAAATAAAAATAAAATAATGATAAAAAATGAATGAAGGCGAAAATAATAATTAATACTTGTGAAAATCCGGCAACGATTAAGTATTGTAAAAATGGCGAGCTGGTTAGTTTGATTTCTTGGGATCAAAAAAAGGACAAAGCAGATAGTTTAATTTTGAAAATTGATCGCTTATTGCGCACCAAGCACCTAACGCCAGCTGATGTTGATTTTGAAATTGATGAATTTTGTCCGAGTGGCTCATATACCGGGCACCGAATTGGAGTGTCGGTGGTGAATGCGATCAATTTTTCTTTTGGTCACAAAAAAAGGTTTTCTGCCCGCTATGGTATGGAGCCGAAAATAACAAAGAAAAGTTCAAATTATAGATCTTAGAGGCGAAAATAATAATTAATACTTGTGAAAATCCGGCAACGATTAAGTATTGTAAAAATGGCGAGCTGGTTAGTTTGATTTCTTGGGATCAAAAAAAGGACAAAGCAGATAGTTTAATTTTGAAAATTGATCGCTTATTGCGCACCAAGCACCTAACGCCAGCTGATGTTGATTTTGAAATTGATGAATTTTGTCCGAGTGGCTCATATACCGGGCACCGAATTGGAGTGTCGGTGGTGAATGCGATCAATTTTTCTTTTGGTCACAAAAAAAGGTTTTCTGCCCGCTATGGTATGGAGCCGAAAATAACAAAGAAAAGTTCAAATTATA
>PFTZ01000110.1 GCA_002789815.1 Candidatus Berkelbacteria bacterium CG_4_9_14_3_um_filter_39_23 | reverse complement strand
GTTTTTAACAGGTTCTTTGGCGGTTTTGAGCGGCGCGGCTCCGCCACCTTTCCGAATTTTCGCGGGCCTTCGCCTCGTCGAAGTGGCTTCGGCCACGCAAGCAGGGGCTTCTCCTCACCGCCACAGGCGTCGAGAACGGCCAACCCTCCAAAATTTGAGCGACTTCGCCACGATCTTTGACAATTTGCAATAGTATTTATTATTCATATTTGCTATTCATGCTTTTGATTTATCCATCCCCTTCTTCTTGCTAATTTTGAAGCGCCTTTATAAGCTAAATCATAATAAGCAGAATACTTTTCCCAAAGATTCATTTCTTTCGCTTCACTTCTAATTTTGTCAAGGTCTTCGTCTGCAACCTCTCGTCCATCCACCCTAAAAAACCTGACTTTTTCCCAATCCCTGCCTTTAGCAACGGTTTTGTACTGTATTGCTTCATCTTCCAATAATTCGACTTCAAATAAAAATGCTACATCATTTGGAGTAATTGGCACCGGATTTGTTTGGCCATCCCGAGAAAAAGTTGCAGCTCGAATTCCATCGTTAGCAACAATAACCGGTATGCCTTTCCTCCCCTGACTACTATGATCTATTTCAACCTTCCTACCAGAAAAAACATTTTCTTTCGATAGTTGTGTAGACTGCATGCCTCTGATAAAATGAATGTCTCGTCTGTCAATATCGGGATTTGTTTGTTTTTGTTGCCTACTGAATTGTTCAAAATCCTCATATGATAGTTTTAAAAACCATTCTGAATCATTAGGATTACACCCTAATTTCTGTAAAAATTCTGGTTTTAATATTAGGCCACCTACACCCCTTCTTCTTGTTCTACCTTTTTTTTCGAAAATATCATAATCAAAGTGAAAATCTTCGTTGGGATCCCAAGCCCAATTCCAATCAGAATTAACCATCGTTGAAATATTATTTGATAAAGCAACATGAAGTGATAGCACTCCATCTGCTTTTGCTTCCGGTAGTATTGACTCTCCGTTTTTTAACAATTCTCTTGTTACTTCAAAACGCTCTTTATTAGTTATGTAAGAACAAGTTCCCGGAATGCTGATTAAATAAAGCAGAAGTTCGCCATCTTTTTCTGCCCTTAAACGCTCAAGAAAAGCTTCTGGTGAAATTTTTGGGTCAACTAATTTTTCCTGTAAATCTTTTTTACTAACTTTCCCTTCATCTAATAATCTATTAAATTCATGCGCTTCTTTTTGTATATTTGGGAATTCATTCATATGTAATCCTTTCTTACAAATAGTATGTAAAAATTTTCTTTTATAAAATGTGGTTCGAGACGATATTTTTTCCGAAATTTCAGGTTCTTTGGCAGTTTTTCTAAAATTCAAGAATTCGGGCGGGCGGGATTTTCCTCGCCACCGCAAGTGGCGAAATGCGTTTGAACTATTTTAATTATCCTGCACCAAATCGGAAATGTCAAATTTTGGCTTCAAAAAAACTGATGAGTTTCCTAATGGTGCCGAGGAGAGGAGTCGAACCTCCACACCCTTACGGGTACCAGCTCCTAAAGCTGGCGTGTCTGCCATTTCACCACCTCGGCAAAAAATTTTATATCTGTGCTAACTGTGTATTTGCGTATTATATCGTAATTTTATCCTTAATTTTTTCAAAAGTTTTTGGTCCGATACCTTTGACATTCATCACTTCCTCAATCGCTTTAAACCCGCCGTTTGCTTCGCGATAATCAATAATCCGTCCGGCGTATGACGGACCAATGCCCGGCAAACTATCAAGACTACTGGCAGAAGCGGTGTTCACATTGATTTTTCCAGACTGGACTGGCGATGGCACTGCCGAACTGGAATTTTGAGTAATCGTTTTAACTGAAACACTTTCGGTTGTCTCGCCTGCCACTTGTTTTTCCGCCTCGCTTTTGGCATTTTGAAATTCACCCACTAATTGATTATGCTTATCCTCAACATTTTTTAATTTTGCTACCAATTCTTCGTTTTGCTTTTTTAGCGATTCCATCTGACTATTAAAGGTCGGACCAACTGCTCGCGACTGCGAAAAAACATACACAACCCCAGCAGACAAAATTGAAAAAATTAAAATAAGTCCAAAAATTGTGCGGTAATTTTCAAACCACATTTTGGCTTTACTGCCCTTATTCCAAATGCTCGTGCTGAGTGAACTCTGTAACTTTTTCATCTAAAATCGGAAAATTTTTAAGTCCGCGACTTAAAGTCAACTCCGCGCCTTGCTTTGCCTCTGTCAACAGCATTGTATCAAAAATACTAGCCATCTTCAAATTGCCAAAGCCGGATTGCTTGATGCCAGAGAAAATTCCCGGACCGCGCATTTTCAAATCAATTTCCGCTAATTTAAAACCATCGTCCAATTGCTCCATTGCCATAAGTCGTTGATGAGTTTTTTCATTGGCGCTTGACGAAAACAAAAAACAATACGACTGGCGGTCGCTTCTGCCCACCCGACCACGAAATTGATGCAGTTGCGCCAAACCGAATTTATCAGCGCCCTCGACCATCATTATTGTCGCGTTGGCAATATCGATTCCTACTTCTACCACTGCGGTTGAAACAAGAATGTCAATTTTTCCGTTTTTAAATTCTTGCATAACCTTTTGCTTTTCTTTTGGTTTCATTTTTCCATGAAGCATCGCCACTTTTTTTTGCGAAAAAACTTTTTTTTTAATTTTTTTATATTCTGCTACCACTGATTTTTTATCTAAATCAAACAGGCTTTTACTTGGCTCTGGCTCTTCTATTAAAGGGCAAATAATAAAAGCTTGCCGACCGCTGGTGATTTGTTTTTCAATAAAGTTATACTTTTGCGATCGCAAATTTTCCCCTACTAATTCTGTGATAATTTTTTTTCTACCCAATGGTTTTTCGCGAATAATTGAAATATCCAGATCGCCGTAAAGCGCCAGCGACAAAGTGCGCGGGATCGGAGTAGCAGTCATTGACAAAAAATGCGGAGAGCTTTTTTTTGCGCCAATGAGTTGGGATCTCTGTTTTACGCCAAAACGATGTTGCTCGTCAACGATCAATAAATTTAATTTTGGGATGATAACTTTATTGGCAAGCAAAGCGTGCGTGGCGATAATAATTTTAACTTTTTCTTGCGCGATATTTTTAATCAATTCGACTTTGGAAATTTTTTTATCTTTATATTTGGCGATAGAGCTGGTCAATAGTCCGATGGCTAATTTATTGCCAGTAAATTTATTGATAGTGTCAAAGTGCTGGCGCGCCAGCGCTTCGGTCGGCGCCAGCCATGCAACCTGAAAACTATTTTCCAGCACTGAAATGGACGCCAGAAGCGCTACAATGGTTTTACCCGATCCCACATCGCCTTGCAACAAGCGATTCATCGGTCGAGATTTTTCCATATCCAAAATTATTTGCCAAGCCGAGCGCCTTTGGTCATTAGTCAATTTAAATGGTAAATTTTCGGTAAAAATTTTTAATTTATCAACTGGCGCTTTCGCAACTAAAGCTTTCTTTCGATTTCTTTTTTGTCGTAATAAAAGTAGCGACAAGCTGATTATAAATAGCTCGTCAAATGCCAGTCGCCTTTTGGCTTTTTGCAAAATTGGATTACTGGCAGGCTGATGAATAAAATTTATGGCGCTTTGAAGCTCTATCAATCGAAACTTTTGCATCACAAAATCAGGCAGATATTCAGAAATTTGATTATTTGCGCCCAGACATATTTTAATAATTCGTCGAAAAAAGTTTGATTTTAGAAATCCTGACGAATGATAGATTGGGACAATTTGCGCTGTTTTTTCTTGGGCTTTAACGGAGAATATCTTTTTTTGGTTAAAAAACGCGCCTTTGCCAACCAAGTACCATTTTGACCCGACTGTCAAAACGCGCTCCAAAAACGGTTGGTTAAACCAAATGGCTTCAATCTCTCCGCTTTCGTCTGAGATTTTTGCCTTGATAATTATCATTCTTTTTCGCATCGTACGTTGGATAAAAATTTTTTTAATCGTTACAAAAACAACCGCTTCCTCATTTATCCTAATGGAGCGAATCGGTTTTATATCAGTCCAGTCGTCGTATCGCCAGGGAAAATAGTAAAGTATATCTAAAACCGTGGCTAAACTTATTTTTGCCAATTCTTTTTGCGCTTTCTCGCCCACGCCGTAAATTGTTTCAATTTTTGAATTTATATCAAGCATATCTTTATCATAACAAATTTTCTCTAATTCACTAGTAAAAAATAAATTTAAAACCCATGCAACAAGCCAACTATCATACTTGATTTATTGGTAAAAAAATTTATACTTAATTTGGTATTGGTTGTCAAGCTTCATGGCATTATTAACAGCAAGAGGCAATCAAACACAAATTACCCAAGCACTTTGACAAGGAGGACGGAAAATGGCATTGCGAAGATATGAAATCGCGATGAAATTTCTCTATGTAATGAAACTATGGATTGACCAAAAGGCAATCGAACTCCAGAAAATACCGGGCGCGCCTGGCGCGTATATTGTTTCAAAATCAACCAAAGCAGTCGGTATTGCAACCAGAAAAAAGAATCCAGCCGGCAGGACATTGTGGGGGCGAAACGATCGACAAATTCCAGTGGGTACAATTTTGGTTTCCTGCTGGTTACGAATCAAATCACCCAAAGCAAAAAAGATATTTAACGAACTGGAAAGAAAAACACAAATTCCCAACCAATGGATCGTAAAAGGCAACGAGAGATATTTGTATGTATTTTTATTTGTTGACGACTTGCTTCATTTTCAAAGAATGCAAAGCCATATTCTTGGCAACATCCAAGAAGGATACCTTAAAGAAGAAATCCAGCTTGAAATGGCGCTTGCCGAGCTGGAAGAACGGGAATTTTCCTTTCCTAAAAATCCATCCTCAGAGGAAAAACAAGTATTAGCTCAAGCGCTGGCGCGCGTTCAAGCGCTTTTCCGGTTTTGCTATGATAATGATAAAGCTTTTGTAGCTGAAAAAGCTACACTTCTTGGCGCCAGAATAAGCGCAGTCAGGGCAATATTGTCTAACATCATTCCAGAAATTGAAAAAATGGTCCAAGCAATTAGAAATAGGCAAGATTCAATCAATGCTATTTCGCCGATTATCGCCGCGCGTCAACAAGCCAGCAAAAAAATGATTGGGCAATATATTTCTGTTATTAAATCCACCATTAAAATGCTTGATAGCTATTTAGAACAATTTACGTCAAGCACAATACTGCAATCCAAGCAAACAATTAGCCAAGCGCTGATAAGTCGAGCTAGCCAATTAGAGCTAGCAATTCTGTGCCGACCGGCTAGAAACAGCGCGCGACATGCTGTTTCCAGAATGAAAAGAGCGTCAGACGCGCTTAAGACTGACGATACTGGCTCTGCTATAACAGAGCTAAAAAGAGCCAGAACCTTTTTGCAAAAATCGCTGGAAACAATTTATCCGACAAAAATATCCGAGCTTTAAATGGCATCAAAATTGCCAACCACTGCGCCCCAGCCAAGCTGGGGTTTTTTTAAAAAAAATTAGGCGCAAATTTTATACCAAGCCCTACTCCACCAAAAACTTTCCCTTTTTATAGACCAAAATAATATCTTCGCCTTGCAAATTAGTGACGCGTGAGTCATTTGATATACTTACCGCTGTCTCGCCTGATTTTTGAGCGACAAAAAAAACTTTGGCGATAGCGCCTGAATAGATCCCTTTGGCGCTGGATGAAAAACGGATCTTTGAATCCGAAACATTTACGTTGGCAGAAACCGTATCTTTGTAGCTGTCAGCTATTTCCACTCGATCCACTTTCAGCGCGCTCGCGTCATATTGAAAATACAAATCCATCGAAGCAATTCTCATCGGCGCATTTACCGCTACTTCGCCCCCCACTGCCTCGCCAATTTTTGCTTTTTGGTCAAGAACTGAAAACGCCACGACATTGGCGCTAATTTTTTGATCCGCGCTGATGATTAATTTTTGAGTTGAAAAATAAGTGACAGAGGCAACCGCCACCACGCCCAGCACCACCGCAGAGGACAAAGTAATAAAAATTCTTTTTTTCATAATTTTTGTTATTTTATGGTTTTAAGGTCGGGTCGATGATTAAATCCATCTCCCCACCTGATTTGATTAAAAGTCCTTCAAAGGTTTTCCAAGCGCTATCAGTAGCAATGTCTTCATATTCTTTGCCAGCCGCGCTATATCGTTTGGCGCCAGATAAAATATGAGCCTCGGTCGCTTTGGCAAACGTGGTGCTTCCTTGTGCAACTTTGATTATCGGATTCCATTTTACATCAAATGAAAACGGATTACCAATGGCGTTCCAGCCGGTTTTCAAATGAATGGTAAAGGGTTTTGTTTCGTCAACCTTGGTCGCGCTTACTGGTAATTTATATACCTCTCCTTCACCGGATTTTATTATCACCCCTTGCCCGGGCGATAGCGAGCCGGTTTCCAGCAAACTGCTCCATTTCTCTCCAATCAAGATAAAAGCTTCGCTAGATTTGAGCTGTGAAAATATATTCTTTCCGTCGCTAGGCGCCAGATAATACGGGATTGTTTTCAAATTAAAACCTGGTTGCAAAATTAAATTTACCAACTCAGCCGTAGTGTTTACGGCGACATTTGTTTGGGTGGTACTGGCTGGCTCGGTCGTAGCGGTTTTTGTGGTAGTTGCCACAGGCGCAACATTAGCTGAAATTTTCCACTTGGTCGCAATATACCAAGTAAGCGCGATTGACGCGACAAAAAACACTGCCAGTGATAAAATCAATAAATATTTTTGATTCATAAGCGCGCCATTTTATTTATAATTAATAATGTCACAAGCGATAAACCGCCAGCCAAGCTAAAAACAATTGCCGTGTCCGCGCCAGTGCTACTGTCAGCCACTGAAACCGTTGTCGCGCTGGTGGAAGTTGTGGCAGTGGTAGCCGTAGTATCAGCGGTCGCATCAGTCGCAGAAGTAGCGGTGGTGTCCACCGTTGCGTCAGAATTTAAATTAGTATCTTCAAAAAAAATATTACTATCTGAAAAACTCGAGCTGTTTGGATCCTCAAGCACTGATCCATCGCTTCCCAGATCAGGCAAATCTGGCTGGGCAAGGACATATTTTATACTGATTAAAAAATTAAGCGCAATCCCAAAAACTAAAACAACCACTATATCTGCCCATAATTTTAAAACTGAAAATTGCATACTTGTTATTTTTTCATATTTTGTAGCGCCCAAGAAATCTGCTCAGTGCTGGACAGATTACTCGGAACTTTTTTTATTATACCATAGATTTCTTTTTGCGAATAGCCAAGCGATTTAAGCGCGTCTGCCACCTCCGACGACTCCTGAAATTTTTTAAAATCAACCGCGCCTGATTTTTCGAGTTTGGATTTAAGCTCAATAATAATTTTTTGAGCTAATTTTTTACCCAGCCCCGGCACAGTGGTAAGCATCTGCACATCTTGCCCCACGATTGCTTCTTCAATTTTTTGGCTGGTCAGACCCCGACAAATCGACAGCGCCACTTTTGGACCAACCCCTGAAACATCAAGTAGCAGTTCAAAAAACCTTAGATCGTCTTTTTCTTTAAACCCGTAAAGCTCGTTCCGATCCTCGCGAACAAAATGATGCGTCCATACCTCGATTTTGTCGCCAATCATAAAATCAACTGGCGTGCTCACTTCATAACCAACGCCATTAACGTCAATAATGGTGGGAAAATTATCTATCACCTTCCCGCGTAAAAATCTAATCATAATTAAAATTCTGGAACTGGCGGCGCTAATTCATCGCCCAAATCCGCATTTTCAAAAGACTGAATCGCGTTGTTATTGTACTCGCTTTCCACGCTCGGTCTTTGAGGGATAAACAATGTCGCCACATATACGGCGACTAACAAAACAGCGGATGAAATAACCAATATAATATATTTTTTCATTATTGAATAATTAGTTTTACCCCGGGAAGTTTGGAGGCA
>PFTZ01000002.1 GCA_002789815.1 Candidatus Berkelbacteria bacterium CG_4_9_14_3_um_filter_39_23 | reverse complement strand
TATAAGATTTTTAGAAAATCCCAGAGTAAAAGAGAAACGTCCCCCCTTTTCCGTCCTATACTTTACTGATCTTACAGTTTTAGCGCCTCTTTACTTATTTCTTCTGGCCAGAGCATATTTCCTTGTTGATCATAAACCGGAACAATTTTATCAGCGTTATCTTCCCCTAAATCATTCAATATTTTAAAATACATACCCATGTAGTATTTTAACAAAAAGTCACCGTATCGTTTTTCATCTATCCATTCTTTTATGTAAAAACTCATATACCCATCATATTCATTCTCCTGTGTACGCTCTACTGGAAATACCATCGATTCAATTATAGGCTGAGCCCCTCCGGTTACTTTTTGACCATATACACTCTCCTTGTCACCAGTAAATTTACCAAATTTTTCATTAAAAACAAAACCGATATCGCATGAATTTGCCTTTCCGTAATGAAATCCCTTCATCAAGGTCAAATATTTTGAAATTGATAGCAATGCGTTAAATCCTCTTTGAGACATGTTTTCAATAGTAGGTATTTCTTGCTGAAGAAAATCAACAAAATCACTTTCAGAGCAATTATCAATTCCCGTGATACTATTAATAATTTCTTCGAAAGAAATGTTAAATTGACTTTTTAATTTATCATCTCCAGAATTACGATTCACATAATCGCAACGACTCTTTATGTTCCGAAAAACTCCATCATGTTGTCCGTTTCTAATATTATTTAACAAATCTCCTAATTCGTAAAAAACCATTGTTGGCGATTGATCTCCTGCTCTTCTTCCGAAATAATTTATAATATTTTGCCCTTTACTAATTTCCCCCTCCTTAATGAATGAGCAATCCCTTCTGCGAAAACCATCCGTAAAACGAGCGTGCATCCACAAAGCGTCTTCTATTCTTACATGCTTGTTGTCCAAAACTAACGGCCTTACCTTGTCTGCCATGTGCTGTAGTGCTTTCGCAGGTGGCTTATCCGGAAAATCGCTATTGAATATTGGAAACTCTGATTTAAGGTGTTGCCAATCAAGATAATTTTCTATTCCGTCATGTATTCTTTTTTTCTCAGCTTGAATTATATTTGTCTTGTTTGGTTTTGAAATACTATCATCCGCCTCAATTATTTTAACAAACTCGTCTAACCGTGATAATCTTTTTGATATTTCTATATTATGATAATCAGCTTCATCACTTAATGAATCTACGGCGACTTGCTTTTCGTTTTCATCATCTGAATGAAAATATCTAAACTTATTTCCTTTTCCTGTTAGGAATTCTTCATTGTCTTGATGTGGTGCGCCTTCTATTGGTTCCTTTAGCATTATTTTATCCTTCTTTTGTTTATTCTTGATTTAATTATATTGGCAATTGAGCACAAAATTGACACATAACCACCCTTTATTTTGTTCTCTTGTTATAAAATTTTCGGACATTTTTTACATAGTAGTAGATTAAGCTTTAATTTCCAAAACAAACTTTACCCCCAACACTGTTTTCAACTTTTTCCTCTCTTTTTTTATCTGCCTCTTGGCTCTGCTTAACTCTTTCATCTCCTTCGATTATCCGATCAACTTCCTTATCCCTTTCAAATTTGGATCCTTCGCCACCTTGCTCAGGCATAATTTTCTCCTTTCAAAATCAATATTGTTTGCTTAATTTAATTATCACCCCCCCCCAATTGGACTTGTCAAGCCCGCGAATTTGATCATCAAAAATTTTAGCGTAATAATATTTGCTGGCACCCGCAAATGTTACCATAAAATGCTTCCTCAATCTGCTAATAATGTAATCTGCTAATAATATGGCACACTATGTCTCAATTAGTATGCGACCGCATACTAATTGAGACATTTCCAAACCACTCAAAACCACCATTTTCACCACCCCATAAGTAGGATTATTATAGGGTGATGATGTTTTATTCCAGACCCGACGGATCTGTTTGCCCATAAACAATGCAATTTGTTTGTCTTTTTTCGTCATAATGATTATTCTTTCCAATTATACCACATACAATTTTGTGAACACAAAAACCATCACTTTTTCTCAATGCCTAGATAATTGATTAAAAACTCGGCGATGTTGTGAAAAACCGGCGCGCAGGACGTTTCAGCAAATTCAACCGCGCTCGGCTTGTCCAATTTGACTAAAATCACAAATTTGGGATCTTCAATCGGACCAAAACCGACAAACGAATGATTGACTTTGTTCTCTTCGTAACCGCCACCAGCTTTGGCAATTTGCGCTGTACCAGTTTTTCCAGCAAAATTATAGCCCTCCACTTTCGCCCTTTTTCCATACCCATCGTCCACCACGGCTTTGAGCATATTCTGCACATCTTTGGCGGTTTCTGGTTTAATCGCTTGACGAATTTCCTTAGGCTTTATTTTGTTGCTAGTGCCATCGCTATGAATAATTTCGTCCACCACATACGGTTGCATCAATTTCCCTCCATTTGCCAAAGCGCCGTAAGCTGACGCTACTTGAAGCGGTGTCGCGCTAATCCCTTGCCCAAAGGTCATAGTGGCTTGATGAATCTCGCGCCATAATTTTTTTCCCAGCAAACTGCCTGTTGTTTCCCCGCTGATATCAACCCCCAGCGGTTTGCCAAATCCAAAATTAGCGAAATTATCATACATAATATCCTTGCCAATTTGTTGACCCACCCAAACCATACCCACATTATCCGAGTGTTGTAAAATTTGAGTAATATTTTCCGTGCCAAATGCTTTGTTCTGCGCTGTATGAATTTCATAACCTTGAACCGTCACAAAATTAGCAAACGGTCCGCCGATTGAATCGGATTGTATTTTCTCGCTGTCAAGCCCGCCTGCCACGATAATCGGCTTAATCACCGATCCTGGTTCCCAAACATAGGAAATCAGCGGATTAGTAAAGCGGTCCTTACCTGATTCTTGGTCGCTTTTGGCTTCGTCATTAAAATTATTGGGGTTAAAATTCGGTAAATTTGCCATCGCCATTATCCCGCCAGTTATTGGGTCAAGCACAATCACCTGCCCGCTTTCCGCGCCATTTTTTTCAATGGCTTCGCCAATCGTTTTTTCCACAAAAAATTGGATATTTTGATCAATGGTTAAAATTAAATCATCGCCATTTTTTGCCAAAGTTTCCTTGTCTATATTGATATACCGACCCTTATTGTCTTTTTCCGCTTCCACCGAACCAGCATAGCCAGTCAGCTGGTCGTCATAATATCCTTCTACCCCGTACGAGCCATTACCTTCAAAATTGACAAATCCCAAAACACTGGACGCCAATGAATCCTCAGGATAAAAGCGAACGCTTTCTGGCACCACCAAAATTCCCTCAAGTTTCATTTCTTTGATTTTTTTCGCGACAGCTTCCTCTAACCGTTTTTTTATGGGTGGAATATATAGCTTATTGTTATTTATTAGATTAAAAATATCTTCTTTTGATTGACCAATATCTCCAGACAATTTTTCAGCGACTAAATTTTTGTCAGTAATGTTTTTAGGTACCGCCCAAATTTGATATTTTTTTGAATTGGTTGCCAGCGGGAAAAGTCCGTCTTTGTTGTGAGCAAAAATTTCGCCACGGGCAGACGGAACCTCTTCTTGGGTATAATATTGATTTTTGGCTTGCAAAAAAAAATTTTGATGCCCAACAATTGCGATAATAAATAAACGGTATAGAAATATTGGCAACATTAAAAGCACCAAAAATCTTAGCCACATAAGTCGTTTAATGTAATAGGGTGGATTATTTTTTACCATATTGATAGCTAATTTTATGGCTTGCCTGATCGATACTAATTACCTCTAATGAAAAATTATTCGGTTTTTTGCAACCCTAAATTTTCTAACCCCTGAGATATATTCTTTAAAGATTGAAGCCGAACTGCCTCAACTTCCAACCGTTTGCTTTCTTCTTGCAATGATTCTTTTTGCAAACGCAATTCGCGAATCTTGTAGGTTTTTGTGGCTGACTGGGTAGTTTGGGCAAGATAAAACAAAGTCACCGCCGCAAAAATCAGCAAGGTGACAAACTTTAAAGAAAGCGGACCAATTTTGACCACGCGCGCCAGTGTTCGCTTTCTTGTGCCCGGCATTGTGGTTTTAGATTGAGTAATAAGCATTTCCCTTCTTTTTAAAATTATAAATCTTTCAATTATAAATGTTAAATCACTTTTAAAAAATATACTTTGTGTTAAAAACCAGCAGCAGCTGGGATAACTGGCTAATTCGACTGCCAAAATTTACTACGGCAGTATTAGCCAATCCCCTCCTTGATATTTTTGTATTTTCCTTGAGAGCCTTTGACAGCTCCAACGGAACAAGCCAAACCGTGGCTAGTAATTTTTTATTTTACCCTTTCCACCCTTTCGACTAAAGCGAAAGGTGCAGAAAAGGGACGCATGCTGCTGCTGATCCTTTTGTAAAAAAAATACCATAAGAATTTAAAAATGTTTTAATACTTTTGATTTAAATTCTTATTTTTGCCTTTTCACTTCTTATTTAAATCCCCAACCCTTCCAGTTGTTTGGCAATATCGCTTTTATCAGTTTCTGTCTTGGCTTTGGTTTTATCCCAAGCCACTGGTTCCCAGACTTCGATTTTGTTGTAAAGTCCAGCCACCACTGCTTGCGATTTTAATTTAGCGTATTGGCGCAAGTATTCTGGAACTAAAATTCTGCCTTGGCGATCAAAGCCCACCTCAACCGCGCCAGAAAACATAAAACGGGAGAATGCCCTTACTTTGGGGTTGGTCATCGGAAGTTCATTAAGTTTTTTAGCAATCCTATTCCACTCTGATTCGGTATAAATTGTCAAACAATTATCAAGCCCACGAGTAATTACAGCGCCTTTACCGAGCGCCTTTCTTAAGCGAAACGGGACCGCCACCCTGCCCTTTGGGTCGATTGAATGGTTAAATTCACCAATAAACATAATATTAATCTCAAAGTTATAATCTCCCGCCCACCATCGCTACCTGCCTGAAACTGCTGTATCACTGCGAGCGGGGCGCTTTGGCGTTAGCGGGCAGGCAAATCTCACAGTGATGGTTTATGTTTTTAAAAATATAATGCTGTGGCTTTGGACATTTTTCTGCATATTTACCAACATATCCACTTTCTTTGCTACTTTTCCCCACTTTTATCCACTCACTTATTTAATAATAAAAAATCCCTTGATATTTGTCAAGGGGGTAGGAGTGGATAAAAATAGTTTGCTTGCAACCATTATACCCAACCACAAGGCATTGATATCTGGGACTTTAAAAGGTGCTCTCTGTTTGGGTAAAATTGACGACAAGGAATTCATTGCCAAATATCGCTAATCACTGAGGTTGGAAGTTATTGGTTAATATGGAGGATTAATTTACGCACAATTACAATGTATATTAAAAAATATATTTGCACGACTTACGTAAAATATCATTCCACTTCCTTGTCATCCCCTCCCGTCATCCCGCACTTGATGCGGGATCTATCCCCTCCCGTCATCCCGCACTTGATGCGGGATCCATTCAGACTGGATTCCCGCTTTCGCGGGAATGACGGAAGGGGGGCGGGAATGACACACCCCTTTGTCATCCTCAACCGACTACCCCGGTGTCATCCTCAACCGAAAGCGAAGCGCTTCGGATTGGGGAT
>PFTZ01000045.1 GCA_002789815.1 Candidatus Berkelbacteria bacterium CG_4_9_14_3_um_filter_39_23 | reverse complement strand
ATTTTAGCATCAATTGAAGGAAGCGCAATTACTTCTGTTAAAATAAATAATTGCACGCACGAATTTGACACAGTCAGGGGCGTGAAAGAAGATTTGGTTGAGCTTATAATGAATTTGAAAAGTATGAGAGTGAAATCAAATTCCGACGATGAAGAGGTGATTAAATTAAAAATCAATGGACCAAAGATTGTTGTCGCTGGCGATTTCGCAAAAAATCCTCAAGTTGAAATTTTAGAGCCAGAGTATTATATCGCTGAAGTTGAAAAGGGCGGAAAGCTATCAATTGACGCGACAGTTAGTCGTGGAACAGGATATTTACCGACCGAGTTAAGGGAAGACGGAAAATTACCGCTTGGTCATATCGCAGTTGACGCCATTTTTACTCCAATCAAAAAGATAAACTATAAAGTCGAAAATACTCGTGTAGGTCAAATTACCAATTACGATAAAATTACTTTTGAAATAACCACAGACGGAAGTATTGATCCCGAAATTGCCCTGTCAAATGGCGCGAAAATTTTAACCGAATATTATAGTAGCATACTAAATCAAACTAAAACCGAAGAAAAGCCAGATAAAAAAACAAGAAAGAAATCTACGAAAAAAACTACCAATGCCAAAGCTAAAAACAAAAAATAGTTATCTCAATCACCTTATCCGCAATCAACTAACCAGCTTGATTTTGTATGAACAAATCAAGACAACTTTGGCAAACGCCAAAAGATTAAAGCCATTAGCGGAAAAAATTTTGACTATTGCCAAAACTGACGACCTGTTATCTCGCAGAAAAATTTTAAAATATATTTTTGATAAAAAAGCGGTGAGTAAACTTTTTTCTATTACTACCAAAACCCTAGAAAAATCAAATAAAAAAATTCAAATTTTTAAGCTAGGCAATCGTTTGGGTGATAATGCTAGACAAGCGATTATTCGCTTCCATCCAGAAATTCAAGCAATTAAAAAAGATGAAGATAACAAAAAAGCAAAAAAATCTTAATCAGGCAAAAGAAGTGGTTAAAATTGACGCTAAAGGTGAAATTCTTGGGCGGATTTCAACTCAAATCGCCTTGATTTTAATGGGCAAGGATAATCCCAAATATGTTCCTAATTTAGTGATGGGGAAAAAAGTTCACGTCATCAACGCTTCAAAAATTCAATTCACTGGCAATAAAATAAATTCCAAAGAATATATTCACCATACGGGATATATGGGGCACTTGAAAATTATGTCACTGAAAAAATTATTTGCCGAAAATCCAACAGATGTTATTTTCAGATCGGTTAAGGGAATGCTACCCAAGAATCGATTGCAGAGAATTATGCTTAAAAATTTAACTATTGAAAAATGATTAAGGAAAAATACTTTCAAGCAATTGGGCGAAGAAAGAGAAGTAGCGCCTTGGTAAAATTATCAAGCGGGGTGGGTAAGCTGATGATAAATAAAAAAGAAATTGAAGCGCCTGATAGCGCCATAATCTTGCCTTTAAAATTACTTGGTTTGGAAAAAAAATTTGATATTATGGCGCAAGTTAAAGGTGGTGGTATTATGAGCAGAAAAGGAGCTATCTGTTTAGCCATCGCCCGGGCACTGGTAAAAAAAGATGAATCAAACAAGCCAACACTCAGAAAATCAGGATTATTAACCCGCGATCAGCGAGAAAAAGAAAGAAAAAAGCCAGGTCTAAAACGCGCTCGTCGCGCTCCGCAATGGAAAAAACGATAACCAGCTTGCTAAGCACAGGTTGCAAATTATTAAATTATCTCCTATAATTGAACTATGAAAGGCGATAGATTAGATCGGGTCAATGCTTTAATCAAAAATGAAATAGCTAATTTTTTGAAAATAAATTCTCAAAGAGATTCTAATATAGTGGTTAATTCTGTTATTGTATCGCCAGATTTGAAAAACGCTAAGGTTTTTTTAACTTGGCTTATGGGAAAAATAAGAGTTAATTCATTAAATTACCTTAAGCCAAAACTTGCTAAGTACCTTTCACATAAAGTGAAGTTAAAATATTTGCCCAAAATTAAATTTTACCCCATCAATCCAAGCACAATAGACCGCCTAGAATCAATTTATGAGCAAATTGAGCATATTCAAAAAAAGCAACAAAAATGAATTTACGCACCCGTTTATTTTATATTTTTTCTGGCACACTAATGTCTTTTGGAATATGGATTTCATTATTATTCCATACTGACCCAACTTATGCGGATATTTTAACATGGCTGGCTTTTATGGCTTCGCTACTTTTGACTATTGCTGGATTTTTCGGGCTCATTATTTTTTATATTAAAGTAAGTTTTTTTAATAATGAATTAGTTTACATATTATTGCCTTCGAGTTTTCGCCAAAGTTTAGAAATCGGTTTAGCGGTTGTTGGTATTCTTTCAATGCAAGCCATCAAAGTTCTTGGTTGGTGGGAAGCGGGTCTATACATATTGGTCTTAATTTTACTAGAATTATTTTTTCAAACTAAGCCACAAAACCAATTGTCTCACACCAAACAATTAAAAAAAATTAAGGATCCGACGGGACAAGTCCCGCGGTATTCTTTGTTGCGCCAAAGGTGATAGCTTTATCCTCGGAGTTATCCTGCTTGACGGCAGTCAGATTCCGAGAATATTTACATATTGTAATAAACATCAATGCAAACAAAAGGTCATTATCATCCAATAACTAGATTTATTGACAAATCAATGCAAATTTTTGAAGAATTGGGTTTTTGCGTGATAGAAGGACCAGAACTAGAAAGTGAATGGTATAATTTTGATTTTTTAAGAGTTGCTTCCGATCATCCGGCGCGTGATGTGCAGGATACTTTTTGGATTTCAGGATCAAAAAATAAAAAACTTAATGTCATGCGAACGCATATGACCACTGTTCAAGGGAGGGCAATCAAGAATGTTCAGCCTCCTTGTCGCTTTGTTATGCCTGGACGAGTTTTTCGTAATGAAAATACTGATTCAACGCATGAATCTGTTTTTTATCAACTGGATGTTGTAGCGATTGGGGAAAGCATAAATTTAAGTCAAATGATTTTTTGCTTGCATGAATTTTTAAAAAAATTATTAAATAAAGCAGGTTTAAAAATCCGCTTGCGTCCTGATTATTTTCCGTTTGTAGAACCAGGAATGGATATTGCTATTTGGTGGAATAATAAATGGTTGGAGGTTTTTGGCGCTGGTATGGTTCATCCTGAAGTGATAGAAAATATGGGGCTTGATCCAAAAAAATGGCAAGGCTTTGCTTTTGGCGGAGGAATAGAAAGATTAATGATGATTAAATATGACATTAAAAACATTAAGTCATTTTTAAAAAATGATATGAGATTTAATAAGCAATTTTAAAATAGAATACAGATCGAATAATTAAAATCCGAAAATATCAATATGAAACTGCCGATTAATGAATTAAAAAAATATGTAAGCGTCAAACACTCCAATAAAGAATTGGTGGAAATTTTTTTGTCGTTGGGATTTGAGGGTGAATTGATTGATGACGGCATAATTGATTTAGAAATAACGCCAAATCGTGGAGATTGCGCTTGTGTGCTAGGACTTGCACGAGAATATGCCGCTAAAACAGATCAAAAAATAAATTTTCCGCAATTAGCCAACAATGCTCAATACAATAATAAAGCCCAGATAAAAGAAATCTATATTCAGGACACGCGCGCTTGCCCGAGATATACTGGCGCAGTAATAAATGGAGTTAAAGTAAAATCGTCAAGTCCGACTTTACAAGCAAGAATTAAGTCATTTGGTATGGATCCAATTAATAATGTGGTTGATATTACAAATTTAGTTATGATGGAACAAGGCATTCCAATGCATAGCTTTGATTTTGACCTTATAAAAGGTAATAAAATGACAATAAGGGAAGCTAAAGAAGGAGAAACTTTAATGACTTTAGATAAAAAAATAAATCATTTAGTTTCCGGCGTGATGGTGATAGAAGACGCTGGTGGGCTTATGGACCTAGCTGGAATTATGGGGGGGGAACGATCTTCCATTAAAGCAACTTCAACCAAAATTTTATTACAAGCAGCGGTCTTTGATCGAAAAATCATTCGGCAAACCGCAAAATTATTAGATAAAAATACTGAGGCGTCATATCGTTATGAGCGAGGTATAGATGCGGAAAAAACAAAGGAAGCGATTGAAATGGCGATTAAATTATTAAAAAACGAATGCTCCCAGATAAAAATTGTGGAAAAAATAGATATCAACAACCTATCAAAAGAAAAAAAAATAATTGAATTTAATGCTGGTAAAGTAAAAAAATTATTAGGTATAAAAATAGATCAAAAATTTATTGAAAAAAAATTCAATAGTTTGGGGATTAAAAAAATTAACGGTAAATACAAAGCGCCTTCATGGAGGCACGATCTTTTAATTGAGGAAGATTTGATTGAAGAAATTGCCCGTATGTTTGATTTAACAAAAATTAAACCCCAGCAATTTACAAAAACCAATCTTAATTGTCGTAGTATAAATAAAAGTTACTATCAGAAATTGAAGATAAAAAACCGATTGATCGAGCAAGGCTTTACAGAAATCTTAAGCTATACTTTTATTTCAGATCGCGATTTTGGGTGGCTGAATTTAGACAAACAAAAAATGCTAACTCCGATTAAAGCCGTTTCAAAAGAATTTAATTATTTGCGACCCAGTTTGTTGGTTGGTATGTTAAAGGTTTTTTCGCAAAATAGGTGGTGTTATAGCGATGGTATGAAATTGTTTGAAATTGGTAGTGTTTTTTATCTAAAAGAAATGAGTCATATTGCGATCGCAAGTTATACACTTAACGATATTGCTCAATACACCAAAGAAAAAAATAAAATAATTTTTGTGGACGACAGCCATTCGTTATATCGGCAATATAATTTGAAAAAAGCATTCTATTTTTTGGAAATGGATCTTAGTATTTTTCCGAAAAATATAAATCATAACATTCAAAGGTTAAATTTAACAAATGATTTTAATAATGTGTCGGATTTTCCTCCAATGATTCGTGACATAGCGATTGTTGTTGATGGTAAAATTTCATCGGATATAATTATGACAGAAATTAAAAAAGCAGATAAATCGATTAAATTAGTCGAGCAATTTGACGAATTTACTTCCAGCAAATTCGAAGTTGGAAAAAAGAGCTTAGCTTATCACCTAATTTTTGACAACAAAAAAAGAACTATGGCGAAAGAAGAAAGTGATCGGGCGCTGGGTAAAATTATTGAAAAATTAAAAAATAAATTTCAAGCAAAATTAAGAGAATAATTATGAAAATAAATATCGCCGAAAGTTCTAAAAAAATAAATCAGAAAATTATTTTGCAGGGTTGGGTTTCAAATTTAAGAATTCACAAATCAGTAATTTTTATCGATTTAAGAGACCGAAGCGCAATTATTCAAGCGGTGATTGAGGAAACCAACCCGTCATTTTTAATCGCAAAAAATTTAAACCCAGAAGATGTTATTAGCCTAGAAGGGGTGGTAATAGACCGCCCTAATAAGCTTGTTAATAAAGATCTCATCACTGGCAAAGTGGAATTTAAAATCCACAAAATTACAATTTTAAGCAAATCCGCAGAGCTACCATTTGAAATTAGTGACACATCTAAGGTTAATGAGGAAACACGATTGGAATATCGATATTTAGATTTACGAAGCAAACGGATGCAGAAAAATCTTGAAATGCGACATAAAATAATTCATTTTATTCGCAACTATTTAAATGATTTGGGATTTTTGGAAGTTGAAACGCCTATATTAACTAAATCAACGCCCGAAGGCGCACGCGATTTTCTGGTGCCGTCAAGGATCGATCAAGGAAATTTTTATGCTTTACCTCAATCACCCCAGCAATACAAACAACTCCTAATGGTGGCTGGTATTGAAAAGTATTTTCAAATTGCACGTTGTTTTCGCGATGAGGATTCTCGCGGTGATCGCCAGCCAGAGTTTACCCAGCTTGATATGGAAATGAGTTTTATTGAGCAAGAGGACATATTACAGATTTCAGAAAAGTTATTTACAGATTTGATAAAAAAAATATTACCGGATTTTACAATTACAAAAAAACCATTTTTCCGTTTGACATATAATGAATCAATGAAAAAATATGGCACGGACAAACCGGATTTAAGAAATAATAAAAACAATCCAAAAGAATTAGCATTTGGTTTTGTGGTTGATTTTCCTATGTTTGAAAAAGATAAAAACGGGCAATGGACAAGTGCGCACCATCCCTTTACCATGATGAAAAAAGAACACCTTAAATATCTAAACACAGGCGAATTGAATAAAATTTTTGCTAATTCGTACGATTTTATTTTAAATGGATACGAAATTGCCAGTGGAAGCATTAGGATAAATCAACCAGAAATTCAAAAAAAAGTTTTCAATGTTTTGGGATTTAATAATGAGCAAGTGATAAAAAAATTTGGTCATATGATAGAAGCTTTTAAATTCGGCGCTCCGCCTCATGGCGGGATTGCGCCCGGAATTGATAGATTTGTTATGTTAATTCAAAACGAACCAAATATCCGCGAAGTAATTGCCTTTCCTAAAACAGGTGAGGGGAGAGACCCGATGATGAAATCACCGAGCCAAACCGATAGTACGCAATTGAAAGAACTGGGGATAAAAATTAAACAGTGAGCCAATTTGAGATAAAAAAATTTACTTCGGGGGTTTTAATTGTTGCGGTAATTTTTGGAATATCTTATTTTATAAAACTAAAACAAATCAAAAAATCTCAAATCGTCAAAGGAGTGCAATCTGAAAATCTTGGTTTATCTCCCATTGAGTTAAACTCTATTCCAATTAAAATCGGTAAAGTACCCGTGCCTCAAAAATCATATTATAGCGCTCTTATTGATTCAGAAAGTAAAATATTGCTAGATGGCAAGGACGAAAACAAAATTATCCCAATAGCATCATTAACCAAAATTGCGACTGCACTCGTTGTACTTGATAAATATAAAATTGATGATATTGTTACGGTCAGTGAAAATGCGCAAAATATTAACGGTTCAAAGATTTTCCTTCAAAAAGGTGAAAAAATTACAATAGAAAATTTATTGAACGCGCTACTAATAATGAGTGCGAATGACGCAGCCATTGCTTTGTCTGAATTTCACACAACAACTGACGAATTTATTAGCCTGATGAATGCCAAAGCCAAATCACTCGGTTGTAACAACACGCATTTTAAAGACCCAGCCGGACTAAACGATGAAGGATATTCAACTGCCAAAGAAATTGGAATTATCTTTGCAGAAGCAATTAAAAATCCAATAATTTCGGAAATAATTCATATTCCAGAAAAAATCATTTCAAGTGATCGCAGGGATTACAAACTGGAAAATTCAAACCGATTAGTTAAAAATGAAATGTATTTAGATGGAATTATTGGCGGAAAAACTGGCTTTACCCCAACATCAGGACATAATTTAGTGGTTGCCGCAAAAAGACAAGATAAAACAATTATCGCTGTTGTAATAAAAACATATAATACATTAAATACTGCATCAGCCGAAGCAGCCAGGGATCTAATCAATTGGGGTTTTGACAACTGGCAATGGCAGAATACCTAAAAAATATAATTGAATATATTTCATAAAATAACACTTTCATACTGCGCAGCTAAAAAACGTTTATTGACATTTATAAATTTTTATATATGATTGATATGCGAACTTAAAAATTATATGTCTATATTATCAAAAGTATTAATATTAATTGACGATCTCGGAACTACCACGAAGCGTAATCTTTTTGAATATTTGCCAGAAGAAAAAAATTCTGTTTTGCTTTCAGCCCTTGCCAGATTGAAAAATAGAGAAATGGTCAAAATGATAAAAAATACTACAAACAATCATTATCAAATCACCGATTTAGGAAGGCAACATATTTTTACGGATTTGGATTGGATTAAAAATATCTTTTTAGATTTACAAACATACATTGTAATTTTTAATGTGCCAGATAAATTCAAGAGCAAGCGCGAGCAATTCAGAAAATCGATGCAAAATGTTGGCATGAAAATAATCGGTCGCGGAATTTTAATTGGAAAAATGCCGTCAAAAAATTTTATCAAGCATATTGTTACAAAACACAAGTTTGTAAAATATGTTAAAATTTATGAAGTTGTCGCAAACCAATATAATTTAGGCGAGCTTAATAAAAAAATATATCAACAATTTGAGAAGGATGCCAAAAGTTTTTTAAAATATAAAAAGAGATTTGATAAGAGTCATTTGCGATTCAGAGCTAAAACATTAGTATATGAATTTTCACAAGCGCTAAAAAAAGATTCGCTTGATTACGATATAAAAAATAATTTGAAAAAATATGTTGATTTATACCAAAAAATTAAAGTATTGTGTTATTAGTTCTCTTGGGAAATTTTATCCATGGCAAATTTAGCTGCTTCCTGTGATGCTGTTTGTTTTGAAGTACCATTTCCTGTGCCGTATAATTCATCTTTAATATAACATCCAACTTCAAACATTTTTGAATGATCGGGTCCTGATTCCTTCAAAACCCTATATTCTGGAGTTGTGTTTAATTTTTCTTGCGCCCATTCTTGGAAAGAACTTCGAGCGTCTCTAAATGATTCGTTGCTTAATATCTCCTTGAATTTTGGAATTAAAAAGTTGGTTATAAATTTTTTAGCTTTTGTGTAACCACCATCAAGGTATATTGCCCCAACTAATGCTTCAAATGTATTAGCTAAAATTAAATTTCTTGCATGACCTCCATGTTTCTTTTCACCACGACTGAGCATCAAATAATCACCAAGGCAAAGTTCTTGCGAAATTTTTGACAAGGTTTCTCCTTTAACTAATGCCGACCGATAACTGGTCAAGTCACCCTCTGGATTGGAAAAATTTGCATATAAATACTCAGTAACAACAAGCTCAAGAACAGCATCACCTAAAAATTCCATCCTTTCATTGTCACCTAGCCTTGAATTTTTATTTTCATTGATATAACTACGATGGATAAAAACCTGTTGCAAATACTCTTGTTTTTTAAACTTTATTCCAATTTTTTTTTGTAAAGCTAAAAGTGTCATATTACTCCTTAATTTCTGCTATAGGTTTTTCGTTGATTTGGTTTATTTCTTCATCTTTTTCAAAACGATTAGACTTGCGATAAATTGTGCCTAAAACTCCGTTGACAAATTTAAAAGAATTACTTCCGCCAAATGATTTTGCTAGTTCAACTGCTTCGTTAATAATTACCTTTGGAGGAATATCGGCAAAGTTTTCAAGTTCAAATATAGATACCCTTAAAATTGCTTTGTTTATATTGGCAACTTGCTCAATCGGCCAATCAGGCGCAACTTCTATAATTTTTTTATCAAGGGTGTCAACGTTCTTAGTTACCCCATCAATGATTTTATCAGCATATTCATTATCTAGGTCCCTTGCGAAAATTTCATAACTACGATTTTTAATTTCGTCTAAATTTTTTTTTCCAATAAAATCCCACTCATAAACTATTTGCATTGCGAGTGTGCGTGAAAGGTGACGATTCATTATTTATTTATTTTAGTTTTAATTTTTTTAGAAACGATTTTTATACCGTGATAGTATCCGCAGGTACTACACACTGTATGTGGTCTTTTGGGAGATTTGCAATGCGAACAATTTGAAATTTGAGATACTTCACCTATTCTCAAGCTTGAACTTTTCCTTTTTCGCGATCTTGTTCTAGTTAATTGTTTTTTGGGCTGTGCCATAATAATTTTATAAATTTATGTGCCGTTTATTTTAGGGGTAAATATGTTTATTTCTACTTTACCACAAAATTGATTATTTTCAAGGGAATATATATGGTTTTTATAATTTTACCATTAACCCATAATTTAATTTTAGGATTATTTTTAGCGCATTCAATAATAAATTCTTTTTTATCGTTTATATTTATTTTGATTTCACCGCGCAATTTACCATTGATTTGAACTGGGATATTGATTATTTGTTCTTTTTTTTGATGCTTGTAGCTAGGATATGCTTGCTGACAAATAAAATTATTTTTGCCCAATTTTGACCATAGTTCCTGGGTTATATGTGGCGCAAAAGGCGACAAAACCGCAAGCAATTTTTTATATTGACCCTTAGAAATTGACTTTTCTTTGATGGATAAATTAACAAATATCATCATTGCTGAAATGGCAGTGTTAAATTGAAAGGATTTAATATCTTTATCAACTTTTACCAACATTTTATTTAAACCGTTTTCTATTTTTTGATTTGATTTTGGCGAGATTTTTGATTTCAAGGAAATAATCCTCTCTAAAAATTTTCTCATACCAATAATTCCATTTTTATTCCATTGGATTGACTGAGAAAATGGACCGATAAAAAGTTCTGTTAATCGCAAGCTATCAGCTCCGTATTTTTTGATTAAATCATCAGGACTAATCACATTGCCACGCGATTTTGACATCTTTTGTCCATTAGGCGCAACAATCATTCCAACATTAATTAATTTTTGAAATGGTTCTTTGGAGCCGACAATTTTTTCATCAAACAAAACTTTATGCCAAAATCTAACGTATAACAAATGCAAAACTGCGTGTTCAGCACCACCAACATACAAATTGACTGGTAGCCAATTATTGAATAGTTTAGAATTTAGGATTTCAAATTTAGAATTATTTTTTGCCAGGTATGCCAAATAGTACCAACAACTTCCAGCCCACTGAGGCATAGTGTTGGTTTCGCGTTGGGCGTCCCCACTACAAGAAGGGCATTTAGTATTTACCCATTCGCGAATATTGGCTAACGGAGATTCTCCCGTTCCAATCGGCTCATATGATTTAACGCTGGGTAATAATACTGGCAAATCCTTTTCAGGCACAGGTACCACGCCACACTTTGGACAGTGAATAACCGGAATCGGTTCGCCCCAATATCTTTGACGAGAAAAAATCCAATCGCGAAGTTTGTATTGAATATGTTTTTGTGCCAACCCCTGTTTTTTCAATTTTAAAATAATTTGCTTAGCGCCAAGATTACTGCTAAATTCGTTAAATTCATTGGAATTTTTAATTTTGCCTTCACCCAAAAATGGTAATATACCTGTATCGTCGTTTTGGATCACATCAATAACGGGTAAATTATATTTTTTTGCAAACTCAAAATCGCGAGCGTCGTGAGCTGGGACTGCCATTATCGCGCCAGTGCCATATTCGTTTAAAACATAATCAGAAACAAAGATCGGAATTTCTTTTTGATTTATTGGGTTGATAGCTTTAATGCCCTTAATTTCAACACCTGTTTTATTTTTATCAAAATGTTGTTTATCTATATTTAATTGTTTCGTTGCTATGGCGCAATATCTTTCAATCTCTGTTAAATTTTCAAAGATAAACTGTGATTTTGGCTTACTTGCTGTCAAGGCATCGATTTGAGCCTTGAGATTTGAGATAAAGTATTCAGGCGCAACCACGAGGTATGTGCAACCATACAATGTATCTGCGCGCGTGGTAAAAACTTCAATATATTTGTTTGAATTTTGTAATTTGTTATTTATGATTTGAAATTTAATTGTCGCGCCTTCTGATTTACCGATCCAATTTCGTTGCATTGTTTTAATGGATTCAGGCCAATCCAGGTCATCTAAACCTTTAAGTAATTGATCAGCATACTGCGTAATTTTTAGTATCCATTGTCTGATTTTTTTGCTTTCGGTTTGCTTGCCACATCGCTCGCATTTACCATTGACAACCTCCTCATTCGCCAACCCAGTTTTGCATGACGGACACCAATTGATCGGCGCGTCGCTTTCATAAGCCAAGCCCCTCTTAAATAATTTTAAAAAAATCCATTGTGTCCATTTGTAGTAATCTGGATCGGTGGTGTTGATTTCCCGCGACCAATCATAGGAAAATCCAAAAGAACTAATTTGCTTTTTAAATTTTTGTATATTTTGCCGAACCGCTAAACTCGGATGAATTTTATTTCTGATCGCATAATTTTCTGCTGGTAAACCAAAGGCGTCCCAACCCATCGGGTGGAGAACGCAAAAACCCTTCATCCGCATATAGCGAGCATAAACATCTGTCGCAGTGTAACCACGCGGATGCCCCACATGAAGCCCTTGTCCCGATGGATAAGGAAACATATCCAAGCAATAAAAATTTTTGCCATTATTGCCAAATTTTGTTTTAAAAATTTGCGCTTTTTTCCAAACGTCCTGCCATTTTTTTTCGATTTTACTATGATCATATTTTTCTTTATTCATAATACTAAAATACTTCAAAAAAACAATTTTTGCAAATTTGAATCTAAGGTTTAGACCTTTTGGGCTAATTTATTTTTGATAAATTTTCGATATTGGCAAAAATCGCAATCAATGGACGCAGGCGGAATAATATCTAAATCTAAGCATTTTTTAATAGCCTGTAAAGTGCCCTCAACCCAGCTATCATCACCAACATAGGGTAATAAATACACATCAAATTCTAATTTTGCGTCAAATGCCACAGCGTCTTTTTTACCATTACAATAGACAAAATATCCAGTATTTGAAACCTTATGATCATTTTGCCGAAAAAGCCATTGATAAATTTCCATTTGCCGTTTGTATCCAATTTGCCATTCGGCATCCAAATTTATCTCTCCAGCTTTTGAGGTGGCTTTGTAATCAACAATCGAAAACGATCCGTCATCATTTTTCCAAATATCGTCAATAGCGCCAAAAATAATAAAGTTCGTTGATTGATGGTGATAGCGTATTCCAGTGAAATTTGCTCGCCATTTATTTAGATCAGGATGCTCAAACGGCACAGCGTTAATTTTATATTGATCCATCAAGGGATGTTTGGTATTTTGCGCGCGGTGAAGGTCAAATTCCTTTTTAAGCAGAGCGTCCACCGCTGAATTTAACGCAAACGGATATCCGGGCGGGCGCATCACACCAAATCGTCTGTCAAAATAAAAACATCTCGGGCAATTTAAAAATAAATCAATCTTTGATCGGCTGATTTCAAAAGGTTGAGAGCTATTTTTAATGTAAATCTTTTTGGCTAATTTGTAGTATTCGGACATTTGAATATTTAATTTAGTTTAACTAGTTTTACTTTTCCTTTACGCTGGCGTTGCCCAAAAGCGACATAGCATAAATCAAATTCATCTTGGTTAAACTGATTTTTCATATAATCACCCAAATTTGCTTGCCGGTTGGTAGAGTACTCACAATCCTTTAAATGCGCTTCCGAAAAGATTTTGTCGCCATTGCTATCAACTTCAGTTATTGTGTATATTGTAGTTTCACCATTGTTAGCGCTTTTAATCGTATCTACCAAGTCGTTAAAAATTGCTTGGTTGCGACTAGATTTATTACTTGGTAAAACATTTGCGTCAGTATGGGGATCTGACTTAAAAAAAGAAGTAAAATCAAAGTCCTCTATAACAAATGCTTGCTGTCCATTGACAAGCGCTTTTTTAACGATAAAAATCATTGCCAAACGATCGCTCTCCTTGTCTATGCTGGCAATAGCGGTAGTGTCTTTATCAACGAAATAATGTGTTAGCACCCAAAAATTACCCACTAATAGTTTGCTTTTTTTGTGTCCTTTCGTAGGCTCTGGTTCCCAACAATTTTGAAGACGCTCTCCGATGCTAAAAAAATCTCCATCTTTGCGCAAAACAATCATAACTGACGATTTACCTTCGTGTTCGTCGCTTTTAATTGGTGATTCGAATTTGTCTGGATTTACATATAAGTCAACAAAAATCGAATCAGCTAATTTTTGATTCCAAACAGGACTTAATGCGATTAAATTTGCATGTGCTTTTCGTTTCTGATTTAATAAATTGTCGATTTTTTTTATAAAACGCGGATCTTCAAACGATCTATGTTCCAGGATTTGTTCCTGTCCTTTGAGTAATAAATTTAATATCAAAAAAGCTGGCAGTTTTTCTGATTTTCTAAGTATTTTGGCTCTACTAGCCATACAATCTAAAATATTTACCTCTATCCATTTTTCTATTTGTTCTTTTTCTTGGTCAGTTTTTGGGAAAAACAGCGAAGCGCAACATAATTGATCGAATGGATCTAATTTTCTAACCAATAGGTTAAATTGATTATATGCGCTTAGTGCTTTTTCTTCCTCTGGGGTAAAAATCTGCTTATTAGTATTTTCCGCGCATTCGCTTGAATTGCCCAATTCATTTTGGAAAGTTATAAACGCTTGATGTTCTTGACCTGGTTGCCCAAATGTGGTCCTAAGTTTTATTTTTGCTTTTTCTAGCGCATTTTCACGTTGCCCGTGGATTTTAGAAAGCTCTAAAAAAATATCATATAAACAATTTAATCTTGTTAGATCCTCTCCCGGCATAGACAGAGCTGAGGCGGAAATTTCAGCTTTTACCAATGCTCCGATTTTTAAATCAGTGTTGGATTGTTGTCTGGCGAATTCTATTAGTTCGCTGATTGCTTTAGCCTTGTCTGGTGTTTCTAATAATATCTCTTTAACCTTTGACCAAGATTCAACAGCAGAAGCAGGTTCTACTTGGCTAACTATATCTTGTTTTAAAAAAGGATTAGATCCAATTTGTTCCATTTATTTTCTTGTTAAATTTAGTATCGGTTCAAATTCTGCCGAATATGCGGAGCTTTGAATAATGTCGTCTAGTATTCCTGTCAGCTTTTCTGTATCTTTTGATGCAATACATTTTTTCAATAAATGATAACTTGCTGTTTCTAATCCTTCAAGTTTTGACGGATCAATTTGTTCAAATGCTATTTGTAGTTTAATCCAATTAAGGTTTTTCATCTTTCACCTCCACTGATGATAGGATATATTGTATATTTAAAAATTGCTTTTGTCAAACCATTTGCTATTACCTGGGATGCTATTTCAAAGGCTGGATAGAATAGTTTTTACTCCTCTTTTTTACAATCGCATTTGTCGCAGTTGTCGTCGCAATTACAACAATGTTTACAAACGCTTCCGTTGCACTGGCAACACACTTTTTCGTCAATTGGCATTCCGCATTCACATTTTTTCTTGTCCATTTTATCCTCCTGTTATTTTTATTTTTTTATCATTCTGACAATCTGAATCGCCAGAGTGATAATGCTAGCATAACACAAATCCAAGTAAAAATCACTATTAGATTGGTTGGATCAACAAAAAGATCAGTATTTTCCAGCCCTACCTGGCGCATTATTTTTAAAAGGGGAGATAGCGGTAAAAATTT
>PFTZ01000065.1 GCA_002789815.1 Candidatus Berkelbacteria bacterium CG_4_9_14_3_um_filter_39_23 | reverse complement strand
CGCCTTGGCAGTGGCGATTTGCTGCGCCAATTCGCAGATGTGGGGGTAGAATTTTGATGCTGGATTTACAATGCTCAAATATGATATAATAAAATTATAAAACTTGAGCAAAGCAAAAAAAATTAGATAGACCAAATCCTCTCCACCTTCAAATTTACCGAGTAATATAAGAATACGCAAAAATTGCAGATTATTTTGTAAATTCAGCCATTAAAATTTATTTAGAAATCAGGATTTAAAAAATATAAATTGATTCCAAAGGAGGAATGTGCCTCAACTTAGGCAAAACATTATAACTGGAGAATGGGTGGTCATGGCGCCGGAGCGCGCTAAACGCCCCAACGAATATGTGACAGCTGATACCATTAAACACCAAGTGAAAGCTGAGTGTCCTTTTTGTGTTGGCAAGCCAACATACGGGTCGCGCATTAAATCCGAGGACACCGCCAATATCTATGTGGCTCCCAACAAATTCCCGGCATTTTTACCTGAGGAAAATATCAGCGTCAGGGGTTATTATCCAGAAAAAGGATTTTACCGCGTGAAGCCAGCGATCGGCGGACACGAGCTGATTATTACTAAAAATCACGATCATTCGCTTGATGCTATGCCCAGAAATATCTTGGAAGAAATGTTTCTTGCGATCCAGCGAAGGTATTTAGTTTATGCGAAAAATGATTTAGTTGAGTATGTGATGGCAATTTATAACCACGGACCCGTGGCTGGCGCCTCAATTGAACACGGGCATGCCCAGCTTTTCTCCTCGAGCATTGTCCCCAGTCTTATTGTCAAAGAAAAACACGGCTCGGAAAAGTATTTTGAATTAAATGGAGTGTGCGTATATTGTGATATGATCGAGCACGAGAAAAAAGAAAAAATCAGAATGTTGGCTGAAACCGATAGTTTTGTAATGTTTAATTTTTTCGCCTCCCGATTTCCATTTGAAATTTGGATTGTGCCTAAAAAGCATAGTAGTAATTTTGAAATCGCGGGGTATAGTATTATTCGCGACCTGTCTAAAATAATGCGACGGGGCTTGGATATGTTAAACGAGACATTGAACGATCCTCCGCTTAATTTTTTCATTCATTCTCTGCCCACTACCAGTGAAAACGCGGATTATTATCACTGGCATTTGGAAATCGCTCCTCGGGTAACTGGCTATGGCGGTTATGAAATCGGTTCGGGCGTGATCATCGATATCACCTCGCCCGAGGAATGCGCCAAGTATTTGAAGCAGAGTGAAAAGCATTGAAACTAAAAAAGCGAGGTTGTATGAAAATTTTAATCACTGGCGGAGCGGGGTTTATCGGTTCGCATGTGGCTGACGAATATATTAAAGCCGGGCATACGGTGGCAGTGGTGGATAATTTAGCGACTGAGATTTTTGAGAATATTCATCCAGTGGCAAAATTTTACAAAACCGATATTAAAAATCACCATAATCTTGACCGAACTTTTAAACGATTTAAACCTGATGTTGTAATCCATCACGCAGCGCAAGCTGAAGTTCGCCACTCGGTTGATGATCCGTTGTTTGACGCGCACACCAATATCATCGGCGGATTAAATGTTTTAGAATGCGCTCGCAAATATCAAGTAAAAAAAATAATTTACGCCAACACCGGTGGCGCGCTCTACGGCGAAGTGCCGCCATCAAAATTGCCGGTTAAAGAGGATTACCCGATTTATCCAGCGTCGCCGTATGGAATGAGTAAATTCACATTTGAAAATTATTTAGATTTATACAGCCGTTTATATGGGATAAAGTATACCTCGCTTCGTTACGCTAATGTCTACGGTCCGCGCCAAAATCCTAAAGGCGAGGCAGGCGTAGTGGCGATTTTTTGTGGAATGATGCTGGCTGGGCAAACCCCGAAAATTTTTGGCAATGGCAGGCAAACCCGCGATTATGTGTATGTCGGCGATGTGGCGCGGGCAAATTTGCTTGCCCTTAAAAAAGGCGATAACCAAAAAATCAATATCAGCACTGGCAGGCAAACAAGCATAAATAAATTGTTCCGATTGGTTGCTCAAAAAACCACGTTCAAAAAACAGCCCTTGTTTGCGCCAGCGGTAAGGGGTGAGCTAAGACGCGCCTGCCAAGATTTTACCCTGGCAAAAAAAATTCTCGGTTGGGAGCCATTGATGAATTTAGACAATGGGGTGGTTGCAACGATTGAGTATATTGCGCAATTAAAAATGTGATATAATAAAATTAAATGTAAAAAATAAACAATGAAAAAACAAATTTTTTTCAAAAGAAACTCGCTGATTGTATCGCTTTTAATCGTGGCGGTTTTCTCTGCGTTGGTTTGGATAATGCGCTCAAATGGCTATTTAAGCGCTGATTCCAGCCAAGAAGTTTTCGCCAAGTTGGAACGGGACGACCAGAGAAGGCAAGACCTCTTATTATTGAAAAATTCCATTGACGCGTACTACACTGCCAAAGGTGATTTTCCGTTAACCGATGGCTGGATTGCGGAAAATGACAGAAACGAAGGAGTGGCGCCAGCAGATTTTTTCGTATATCAAAATGGCGAAACTTATAATGATTGCATAAAAAAACATCCGACCGAAACCAAAAGATGTCCGAGCAATGAGTCATTGGCAGAACTACTTTTGCCGGATAAATTTATCGCGGAAATTCCGCTTGATATTCGCTCTAAAGCAAACACAGGCGGATATTTAAGTTATATGTATTATCGCGACGACTGGTGCGGAGGTGATAAAACGACCTATGGTCTTTATGCTCAGCTTGAATCGCCGACCGCGTCCGATACCCTCTCAATGCTCGTAGGAAAATGCTCGGAGGCAGGGTTTGACCCCAAGAATTATAAAATGAATTATCGACTAAGCGGTGATGCGTCAGAAGTTGATGAAGCCAATACTTCGGCTAATATCCCCAATATTTCATATCCGCACAACCCGGAAAATATTATCAATTTAAACGGGAAAGTGGCGTTTCATTATTCACTGGCTGATTTGCCGGCTGATTTTTCCGCCATTTACAGATTGGAATTAAAAAAAGGCTGGAATTCGTTTGCTCTTCCGTTTTTATCAAAAATAAAAAATACCAGTCAAGGCGCATTTTTTGGTCTGCCGAAATTTAACAACAAAATCCATTTGTATTCTTGGGGCGCGAATTGGCAGGTGTTAAATGAAAAAAGTAACCACAATCTTGGTGAGGGGTATCTAATTTATAGCCCAAACGATCAGACCGTTTCACTTGATAATTTTGAAAGCATTATTTTTTATGACGACAAAACTCCGATTGAGATCCCCTTGAATTTTAATCAAGCCACTGCCACCGGCAAATGGACATTGGTAGGTAATCCGCTATTTAAAAACTTAAAAGTGTCTGATTGGAAAGTGAAATACAACGGAAATAAAATTAAATTTGAAAATGCTTCGCCTTGGGTGGAAATTAAATACAATAATACTTTTGGCGTGCCGGTGCTTGAGGGAGGAACCCAGTATCGCACCG
>PFTZ01000023.1 GCA_002789815.1 Candidatus Berkelbacteria bacterium CG_4_9_14_3_um_filter_39_23 | reverse complement strand
GAATCCAGTCCGAATGGATCCCCAATCCGAAGCGCTTCGCTTTCGGTTGAGGATGACGGGAGGGGTGATTAGTCGGAGATGACGGGAGGGGGTGGATCCCGCATCAAGTGCGGGATGACGGGAGGGGATGACACAGAGGTGGTTCAGGCAGGCAAGCCTGCCCGGCGGAAGAGGCAGGATAATTTGTGTAAGTCGTGTAATTAGTGCTCCCTACTTCAATAGCCGCCACACCCGCGTGCTTTTTTGCAGGTCATCCATCCACCTGTCAATAGATTTTTCAATTTGTCCTTTTTTGCCATCAACTCGCACTACCGTATAACCAAATTGGCTGTTAATCGGCTCTTTGACCAGCTCGCCAATCGGCAGAGTAAATAATTTTTCCACAAATGCTGGATCGTCAAGTTGCCCGCGCGCCACCCAACCGACCGCGCCTCCTTGCCCTTTACTTTTCTCATCGCGCGAATATTCGCGGGCTCCGTCCTCAAAACTTTTTCCTTTGCTAATCTCCTCTATCACTTTTTTGCCAGTCGCCTCATCAGCCACCACAATCATTTTCAAATCCACTTGCTCTAATCCATCGCTCGCCACTTTCTCCTTGATAAGTTGGACTCTGATCAGCCGTTTCAAATCCGCAATCGTCATCCCGTATAAACTTTCAACCGCATTTTTTACTGCTTCTTCACCCCCATTTTCTTTGACAATTTTCTCCTGATAAACCGCTTCCACATCAACGCTTGACACCATCACCCCAGCGTCAATCGCGCCAATGCGATAAAAATAATCATCAATAAGTTGCCCCATCACTTGCTCGCGGAGCTCTGCTTCGCTTGGCATTTCCTGCTGGCTAACTTGGTTAAAATTTTGAATATATTCCATTCTTTCGTACACTTCGTCCACTGGTACTGCTTGTGAATCAATGATCACCGCTGGAAGGGGAAAAATTTTCAACAAAAGCCTAACCCCGGGTGAATTCACTTTAAAACTATAGACTGACACGCTTGTGCCGATTAGTCCCAAAAGATATAAAATCAAAATCACCCAGATGGTAAACCACGGCTTCTCCAGCGATTGAACAGCTTTAAAGCTGATATATTTATCATAGCACCCCTTAATTTTTTTTCGCATACGTAAAAATCTTCCATCCCGCTTGCCTTGATTTTTTGCCTTCTTTTTCTTATTAAATAAATTAAATTTCATCGTCCGATAAATGGTAAAGTGTTGACTATCACCGCAAAAATTATCGCAAAAGCTAATGTTAAGTTAATAACGATCATCGGTTTTAATCCTTTCTTGCTCTGGTAAAAATATATCTGCGAAAAATACCAAAACAAAAGTGTCAATAAAATAGCTTTGTTTTTTCCGTCAATAGGAAAATATTTTAATACAACAAATAATTCGGTGGATAAAAACGCCAACAAGCCAAAATACATATTTACTTTGCTGTCTTTTTCCGACAAGGTGGTAAAAAGATAAAACAAAACCAAAAAACAAAATAAAAAAATAATAGTGGCGGGTAGCTCATCAACCATCCCAGCGTCTAAAATTCCGTATATGCCAGCCCCAGCCAAAAAACTGGTAACAATCAAAATCAATTCCCGATTTTTCTTGATAAACAGATAAATGGCGCTCAAAGTCAGTAGCCCGATGAGTATTTTTATCAGCCGAGATCCTTCGGTAAGGTTGAATGCGACGATACCAAAAACCAATATCGCGCCACCAATATAGTATTTAATTTGCTCCAGTTTTACCTGTTGTATGCGTAAATTCATAGCCAGTGCCCACAATTATTAAAAAGTCTGCTTGCGCTGATTTTAACAAACTTTTATCGCCAATTAAAGCCCCTGTGACGCTGTAGCGTGTTTTTAAATGATCGAGTGTTTGATTTTTCTCGGTTGTGAAATTATAAATCTTGGTAGCAGATACTTTGTCCTGGCTTTTGGCACAGGAGACAACCGTGTAGCCGATAGCGCTCAGCTCAGTTTTTTCAGCGCTACAAATTGATTTGCCAGAAGCATCTTGAATTTCCACCGTTGGTTTTTCCGCTAAAATCGCGCCATATGAAAATATATTTTTAGCGATTTGCTTAACCTCAGACCAATCACTGACTTTAGGAATGAGATAATATCCACCGTTGGAATAAGTCTGAAACGGACCAGTGGCAGAATTATCCAAAACAACCGAGTTGATTTTTTCATCAGGAATATCTTTGACCAAATCATATATTTGCCTGATCTCCTGCATTGTCATATCGGTTTTTAAGTGCTTGCTAATTATATTGATCACTTCTAAAATTTTATCTGGACGATAAATATAGCCCTTTGCTTCAAACTCGTCTTTAATCGCTTGAATAATTTGTTGCTGGCGATTTGATCGATCAAAATCAGAAGTTGAATAACGCGAGCGCGCGTATTTCAGCGCGGTCTTGCCGTCCATATGGCGCGTCCCGGCTTTAATGATAAAAGAATCGTAGTCGATCAAATTATCAGCCGGATAATTATAATCGCTGATATCTTTGGGCACATCAATAGTAATCCCGCCAACTGCGTCCACCAATTTTTTAAATCCGTCAAAATCTATTCTAATCCAGTAGTTGACTGTTTGGTCGGAAATGGTTTCAACCACTTTTTTCAAACTTTCTGGACCGCCACCGGTTTTTTCTTTTTCCTGCTCGCCGTAAGAGTGGACCGCGTTTATTTTCTGCTGACCCGACAGGGGTTTAGGCATATCAACCAAAAGATCGCGCGGCAAATTCATCATAGTGATTGCCTTGGGACCATCGGCTTTTATATTGGTTAAAATAATTGAATCAGCTAAATTCCCGCCCTTGGGATGGCTGGCTCCACCAATACCGATTAAAAGGACATTGACCCGACCGTCGCTTTGCCCTTTGAGTCCGTCTTTTTTGCTGACAATCGACAAGTTTGAAAAAAATCCATCTTTAGATGAACCAGAAACGACATTGGTGAGCAAGAAAAATGCTCTGGCGCCCCAAATAATTCCTGATAAAACAATGATCGCCAAAATACCAAAAACGAATGTCCGAGCAGGTCTTGGTTTTTTAACACGGATAATTTTTGAGGGTTGGCTTGGTTTGCTCTGGGGATTTGGTGTTTGATTTAGCTTCCCATCCTCAACTTGTTTTTCTTTAATTTGCATTAAAACTATTGTAGCATAATTGTTTTGCCAAGGGCAAATTTTAGGTGATAAAGTGAGAAACGGAAAATTTCACGCCTTACGGAAAATTTCCTCTTATTTCAAGATGGCGAATACCTTGTGGCTTGTCCCGAGGATGAAGCCATTTCAAATAGCAAAATAAAGAATACCACGGGGCTTGCCCCGTTGGATTCTTTATTGTTATACTTAATTCATCTGTCGTTATTCTCGTTCCGCTTGTCATTCCCATATCTCCCCTCT
>PFTZ01000041.1 GCA_002789815.1 Candidatus Berkelbacteria bacterium CG_4_9_14_3_um_filter_39_23 | reverse complement strand
CCGCACTTGATGCGGGATCCATCCCCTCTCGTCATCCCGCACTTGATGCGGGATCTATTCTGCCTGGATTCCCGTTTTCACGGGAATGACAGAGGGGAGATTTTGTGTAAGTCGTGGAATTAGCGATTCTACCTCTTAATCATTTGTCGAAAATAACTCTCACAAGTATTTTCTAAAAGTTTTGCTATGGTAACTGATCCGATTCCGCCAACAGCTGGCGCCAGGGCTTTGACGCGCCGAGCCACACTTTGGGAAATCTCGCCTAATTGCCCGTTGCTTTCACTTGAGCCAGCGTCCACCAAAACCTGCTTTTCATTCACCCATTCTGGCTCGATAGTATTTTTTTTTCCGGTAGCGCAAATAATAATATCAGCTGACGCAATATCAAGCGCAATTTGGGCGCGCGGGGTTTCGCGAGTAGAAAATGTCACCCTGGCGCCAATTTTTTTTAGTAGCACAGAAAGTGGCTGACCGATTAAAAACCCTTTTCCAACTAGGTGCACATTTTTCCCAGCCAAAGGTATATCGTAATAGGTTAAAAGTTCGATGATCGCGGTAGGGGCAGGCGGACGGTAGAGCCGCATTTGAAACCCGTCCACATCTTTGAGCGGATTAATTTGCCAGACAATTTTTTTTCTATCAATATCCTGCGGTAATGGCAGTTGAACCACAATGCCATTCACCGCTGAATCAAGGTTTAGGCTATTGATTAAATCTAATATCTTTTTTTCCGTTGGTAGCTTGATTTGATATATTTTGGTTTTGATATTGGCTTTTTTCGCCCAAATATATTTAGCTTGCAAATATCTTGCTGTCTGTAAATTAGGCATACAATTAATAATATGCAACTCTGGTTTTTGGGTAAGCTTTTTAGTATTTTTTGCCACCTCAGCGATAATTTTTTGGGCAATTGGTTTGCCAAGTAATTTTTGCATACTAGGATTATATACCAAAAAACAATACTAAACAAGTGGGGCAGCATTGCCCTACCATTATTTAACTTCGCCTCCTCCGCCTCTGGGGTGATAGGTTGATAAAACTGACGGAGGAAGGCGGAACTATCAGATTAAACCTTAAATAAAACTCTTGCGCTACGGGTGGTGACGCGCGCCACTTGCTCGGTTGGTATATTTTTGAGCTCTGCTATTCTCTGACAAATATATTTTACATTCATCGGCTCATTGCGATCGCCGCGATTGATGATGGGATTCAAATAAGGCGCGTCAGTTTCGAGCAAAATATTTTCAAGCGGCGCGCGCGCGATAATTTTGTCCCATTGGTGTTTTTTAAATATCATTCCATTAAAGCCAAGGTAAAAATCATTCTTGACTAAAAAATTGGCAAACAGTTCATCTCCGGGAAAGCAGTGCACAACTGCGCCCGCCTTTTTTAAATTAACTAAATTACCCTCCATCTTTTTCTTTAATAGATCTATCGGACCGCGACAATGCAAAATTATTGGTTTTTTAATCTTGAATGCTTGAGAAAAAAATTGATCGAGAATTTTTGTCTGAATTTTAATCACCTCTTGTTCACTGCCTAATTTTGTATAAAAAGTGTCAAAACCAATTTCACCGATTGCCCTCACCGATTTTTTTTCAGCTAATTTTAAAATAACTGGAACTTCTTGGCGCCAAGCGCGATTTTCAATGTGAATGGGATGAAACCCGACCGCGCACAAAGCGCCCTCAAATTTTTCTGCCAGTTCAATCGCCTTGTCAGAAGTTTTCACATCAGTCCCAACAATCAACATATTCACATCATTTTTTTGCGATCGCAACAAAACATCATGGCAATCTTTTTCAAATGCCTTAAAATTCAAATGACAATGCGTATCAAATAATTTCATGCCTACCTATTCTTTTATTTAATCTTAACAACTTTAACCCAAATTTGCAAGCCCGTCGGGCTTGCAAATTTGGGTTTGGGTAATGCCTATACTAATAATCATCATCTATCAATAGTTGCTTTATCTCTGCCAATTCACGCTGGTAATCTTTTCTAATAAGGATAAAATTTTCATATTCTTTTGGTCCAATTTCCATCAAATCATTAAATTGACAAATTTGATCTTTATCTCCAACCTCCCCTATATATTCTTTATACGACGAAAATTCCCAATCATTGGGATTATCAACTAAACGCGCTGTCACAGGATTAAGATGAATATATCTCGTGAGATGCAGGAATTGCTCGTCGCTACTTACTAAAACATTTTTAAACTCACTTTGCCAAAGTGGACCTTTTCTCTTGTGCTTTAAATTAAAATAATGGCTATAGCTATTTAATGAATTGCTTATAAAGCTGGTGATTCCGTTTTCTTGTAATTGCTTTAAAATTAAATGGATATGCGTGGGCATCAAGCAATAAGCGATAATCTCTACTGATTTTTCTTTATCGTTCACCAGATCTAATAGCCGTTCCCGATACCCGTGTTTGAGTGTCTTGGCTGCTTCGGCAAATCTAGAAAAACAAATTGGTAAATTCGAAAATTGATAAAATTGCAATGCATTTTGCAATTTAAAATACTGCGCCCGATTATTGAATATTTTAAACTTTTCGATACTTCGGCTAAAAATATGATAAACTTCACCAGTGACTAACGGATTTTTCCTAATAGTTGCCATATTCATTATTATGTCTGTCTTAACCCAAATTTGCAAGCCCGTCGGGCTTGCAAATTTGGGTTAAGACAAATTGCTAATAAAACAATAATAAAACAAAGTTAACTCAGTAATCGTTTTCTGCTACTCGTACTCCACTGTCAGGGTGATGTCCGACACATTGTTGGCAGACACAATTTTCACATATACTCGCTCGCTGGTGGAAATTATTTTATTTGCGTCAGAAATAGCAAGCGCCAAACTATACCAACCGTTGTCGTCTTGACTCAAATTGTTTTGCTCGCTAATCACTTGCTCATTGGCTCCGTCCCACTTGTAAAGCGCGACCGAAATTTTATCGCCATTTTTGTTGGTTACCTTGTAATTTATCTTAAATCCGGAGACTGTGATATTCGCGCTCGGCGCAAAGCCGTTTTGCTTGTCGCCCCAGAACTCGCGCGCGTTAGACCCGGCTTCGTAAAAAACCGCTGTTTGCTTATTAGCGCTACTTCCGCCACCGCCGATGGCGTTAAGTTTGGTTCTCACCTCGGGCGCTAATTTGGCTTCGGTGATAGTATCGTCTGCAATTTTAATGGCTGTGATAGCGCCATCAGCTATTTTTGGCGTGGTTATCACTGCATCAGCTAATTTTAAATTTGTTACTGCTCCATCTGCCAGCTGAATAGTTGTCACCGCGTTATCCGCCAGCAGTTCGGCGTCAACCGCCTTTTTAGCAATTTTTGGTTTAGTAACTGACTCAGCGTCTAAAATTCCGCTTCCGCCCTGCATAATTTTTGCCAAATTGCCAGACGAAACAGTCGTTACATAAATTGGAATCGCGCCGGTGGCACTGGAAAGCGAGCTCAAAGCAATGGCGAAGGGATAATCGTCTTTACTGCTGGCTTTTTTGGCATAGCCAGAATTAGTGGAAGAGCTCAAACGATCACCGATCGCAATCGCGCCAAACGACG
>PFTZ01000069.1 GCA_002789815.1 Candidatus Berkelbacteria bacterium CG_4_9_14_3_um_filter_39_23 | reverse complement strand
AATATAGGAAATAAATTTTTATTATGAAAATTTTTATCGGAGCAGACCATAGGGGCATTGCTCAAATCACAAATCACAAATCACAAATCACAAAATGGGGGCACGAAATTGAGGATTTGGGAACAAGGAGCGCTGAACCGGTTGACTACCCGCTCATAGCCGAAAAAGTGGCGCGGGCAGTAGTGGCTGACCCTCAGTCGCTGGGGATTTTAATCTGCGGATCAGGACAAGGAATGTGCGTGGCAGCCAACAAAATCAAAGGTGTTCGCGCTGGTGTTGGAATAAATCCCGAGGCAATCAGGGCTGGACGCGAAGACGACCATATCAATATCTTATGTTTATCCGCCAGTTTTATAGACGAGAAAATCAATCTTGAAATTGTCAAAGCATTTTTAGACGCTCAGCCAAAAACCGATGAAAGATACTTACGACGGCTAAATCAAATTCAAAGAATGGAAAATGAATCCTGAAAACAACCCAACAAGCCAAAGTGAAATAATGCACAAAGAAATTAAAGCGCCGGAAAAAATTACCGAAATTTGCCAAGCGATTGAGCAGGCAGAAGGGCAATGCTACATAGTCGGTGGCTGGGTGCGCGACCAATTACTAAGCAATAATTCAAAGCCTGCCTGCTGTCAGACAAGGGATATTGATCTTGAAATTTTTGGATTGAAAAAGGAACAGCTGGAAAAAACGCTTCAAAATTTTGGTCTAACCAAAGAAATTGGCAAATCTTTTGCTGTGTATAAAATTGACGATATTGATGTGGCGCTGGCGCGCCTGGAAAATAAAACCGGACCCAGACACACTGATTTTGAGGTTAAAACAAGCCCTAATTTTACGCCCGAGCAAACTTCGCGTCGGCGCGACTTCACTGTCAACGCGCTAATGTATGACCCGCTTAAAAATAAAGTACTTGATTTTCATAATGGACTGCCTGATTTGGATAATAAAACTTTACGGCTGGTAGATGAAAAAACTTTCACCGAAGACCCTTTGCGGGTTTATCGACTCGCTTCCCTGTCAAGCCGATTGGGCTTTGAAATCGAGCCAGCTACTTTTGAAATCTGTCGGCAAATGGTGCCAAAGCTAAAACATTTACCCAAAGAACGGGTAGGCGAAGAGTGGAAAAAAATTATGCTCGCGCCTAACCCTAGCCAAGGACTTGAAATTTTAGAAAAACTAGGAGTCTTAAAGCTATATTTTCCAGAAATTGATCAAATGGTCGGCGCAAGGCAAGATCCAATTTATCATCCTGAAGGAGATGTGTGGACGCACACGCTTCTTGCCATCAATGAAGGAGCAAAACGAACAAAAAACAAAAAGAATCGTTTATCAATTATGCTTGCAATTTTAGTTCACGACATCGGAAAACCAAGCCAAACTGAACAAAAACCAAATGGACGCATTAGCCATTACAAACACGAAAGTCGCAAAGTCGTCGAGCCACTTATTCATTCTTTTTTAAATAAACTAAATTTTAGTCATCTGGACCAAGATCGTCTCCGTCATAAAGTGGTAAATTTAGTTTGCGACCATATGACGATCATCCACCTAACCCAAAATATGGATAACGGACAGGTGATTGATCGGTCGTTGCGACGATTATCTAGCCGGCTGAGACCTGCCACACTCAGGCAACTAATCGATGTGGGCGCGTCTGACCATAAGGCAACTCGGGGAGAAAAAGACAAATTCAAAGGTGAAGCGCTACTTAAGCGAGCGGATGAACTGGCTATTTTAGATAATCAACCTCAACCAATTTTAACCGGGCGAGATTTAATCGACAATGGATTAACGGCTGGTCCAAAATTTGGCGAAATTCTACGGCAAGCGTACAACGACCAATTAGATGGAAAAATAAATTCTAAAGATGAGGCGCTTCAATGGCTGAAATCGTACCTGCAATCCTAAGTGACAACAAGAAAGAGTTTAAAAAATGGCTTATTTTAGCTAGCCAGTTTTCAAAACGAATTCAAATCGATATTGTAGACGGAAAATTCGCGCCATTTTTAGGTGTTCTTTGTCAACCGTGCGTTAAAAAATACTCAAAAACGAATTTTTTAGAAGCGCATATAATGATTGAAAATCCTGAAAGCCAAATTAAGTTTTATCAAAAACTCGGATTTAAAAAAATAATCCTCCACTATAAAGCGCTAATTAACGCGAAAAAATACCTGGCTAATCATTCGCGAATATCTATTGCGTTGAATCCTGACGAGCCGGTTGAGATATTAAAACCATACTTTAAAAACATAGAAACGGTCCTTATTATGGGGGTGATGCCCGGGCAAATGGGGCAAAAGTTTATTCCAGAAACGATTGACAAAATTAGGCAGTTGCGTCAATTATCTGATACAATAGAAATAGAAGTTGATGGAGGGGTCAATCAGGAAACTATTGGCGAGATCGTTAAAACCGGTGCAGATATCGTTATCGCCGGTTCAGCGATTTTTGGCGCTGGCGATCCCAAAGAAAATTTTGAAAAGTTGAATAATAGACTTATTACGAAATTTACTTAGTCTGCCAGCTAGTGGATTGTTTCGTAAAAATTGGAATTTCTTGACCAAAAGGAGGGTGTTTTGTCGGACTTAGATACATTAAAACTGAAAAAGATCGCAGTAGATTGCCGAATCGATATGCTTAAAGCGCTGGCTAATGCCCAGTCAGGGCATAGCGCTGGACCGCTAGGCATTATCGAATTTTTTGTGGCAATGTATTTTAAAATTTTACATCACGACCCGAAAAATCCGCTCCTACCTGATCGCGATCGTTTTATCTTGTCTGCTGGGCATTATTGCCCGGCTATGTATGTAGCGATGGCGCATAGCGGTTATTTTCCAGTCCAAGAATTTATCAAAACCCTCAGACAATTTGAGACTCGTTTCCAAGGACACCCGCATAATTTAGCTCTGCCCGGAATTGAAACTACCTCAGGACCCTTGGGGCAAGGGATTTCCCAAGCGGTTGGTATGGCGCTGGCGGCTAAAATAGATAAAAAAAACCATCGCGTTTATTGTCTCACTACTGACGGAGAATCGCAGGAGGGTCAAGTTTGGGAGGCGCTGATGTGGGCTGGCGGAAAAAATTTAGATAATCTAACTGCTTATATTGACCGCAATTTTATCCAAATTGACGGCAATACCGAGGATGTTTTGCCCCTTGAGCCACTCGCCGACAAATACCGCGCGTTTAATTGGCATGTGATTGAAGTGGACGGTCACAATTTCCAGCAAATCACTGAAGCCACTGACGAAGCCAAAGCTGTCCACCGACCCACTATGATAATTTTGCACACCATTCCCGGCAAGGATGTTAAAGAAATCGAAAACGATTATACTTGGCACGGCAGACCGCCCACTCACGATGAATTAAAGAAATTTTTACCAGAGCTGGAAAAGATAAAGAAAAGTTTATAATATTTTTAAACAATTTTGCTCGCCAATCATAAAAAAACCAACCTAAAATTATGAGTTTTAAACTTAACCCAAAAATGTTTTTAAACCAAAAGGTTTTAGAAAAACCTGAAATGGAGCTTCACCGACTTGGTTTTGGTGAAGGGCTACTTGAGGCTGGTAAAAAAAACGAGGCAGTGGTGGGTTTGTGTTGCGATTTAACTGGCTCGACAAAAATGGATTTATTTGCCAAAGAATTTCCCGAAAGATTTATTGAAGTCGGCATTGCCGAACAAAATATGATTGGCATAGCAGCTGGCTTGGCGCTGGAAGGAAAAATCCCATTTGCCTCCAGCTACGCAGTGTTTAACCCCGGTCGAAGCTGGGACCAAATTCGCGTGAGTGTTTGCTACTCAAAAACAAATGTTAAAATTATCGGCGCGCACGCTGGTATTTCGGTTGGCAAAGACGGCGCCACGCACCAAGGACTGGAGGACATTGCCAGCATCCGCGCGCTTCCTAGTATCACGATTTTGGCGCCGGCTGATTATGATGAAAACAAAAAAGCAACTTTGGCATCAGCCAAATTTATTGGTCCAATTTACCTGCGATTCGGACGAGAAGTTGTGCCTAAAATCACCACTTCGCAAACTCCATTTGCCATCGGCAAAGCCAAAATTTTTGTTGAAGGGGAGGATGTAACCGTAGTAGCCTGCGGTCCGCTGGTGTTTGAAGCGATTAAAGCGGCCCAAGCGCTTTATCCCAAAATAAAAGTTGAAGTGATTAACTCGCCCACCATCAAGCCGCTTGACTGCGATACCATCGTCAAATCAGCTAAAAAAACTGGGGCGGTAGTTACCGCCGAAGAAGCGCAAATCATCGGCGGACTGGGCGGAGCAGTGGCTGAATGTTTGTCAGAAAATTATCCCGTTCCAATCCATCGCGTGGGAATCAAGGACACTTTTGGCGAAACCGGCGGACCAGATAACCTAATGAAAAAATACGGGCTAAAATCAGACAATATAATAACAGCGGTTAAGGAAGTAATTTTAATGAAAAAATGATCGAATCAAAACTACATCAGCAATTAATTCAATCAAATGAAAAACTCGCCCACCGGAAATCTTGTTGGTATGGGCTTTTTTATGGTATGGCGATGGGGCTAGGCGTAACAATCGGGAGCACAGTGGTGGTGTGGGCGATGATTTATGCCCTGCAAAAATTGCAAATCATACCAGTTTTTAACAGCGGTCAATTTGAAGGGATTATCAATCTGCTTCAAAGCAACAACGAAACGCTCCAAAATTTACAAAAATAATTCGCAAATACACAAATTGCGCAGATATCCACAAATAATACAGAAAACGAACCACACCCATATTTCAATTTATCCAACAAAAAAGCCCCAATACATAATTGGAGCTTTTTTATCTTATTTCACGACTTACGCAAATTACAGCAATTTGAGGTGAAGCTAATTGTTTCAAACTAACTCAGCCAGGCGCTTTGGCTTGGTTTCGCCAAAGGCGAGCAAAGCGCCGAGCGTGTAGATAGTGTGAGTCGCTGGAGAAAACAACTATCGGTAGTTTGAAACGATTGGCAAACCGAAAATTGCGTAAGTCGTGTTGCTTCCGATGTCTGAAATCTGATATCTGGAATTTACATCATCCCGTCCATACCCATACCGCCCATTCCGTCCATACCTGGCATTGCGCCCATCTCTGGCATCATATCCTTGTCATCTTTGGGTAATTCCGCTATCGCTGCCTCGGTGGTGAGTAGCATAGCCCCGCTTGACGCAGCATTTTGAAGGGCTGCGCGCGTCACTTTGAAAGGATCGATAATGCCTGATTTAATCATATTAACAAACTCGCCAGTGGTTGCGTTGTAGCCAATTCCCGGTTCCATTTTTCTGATTGCCTCAATAATCACTCCGCCGTTTTGCCCGGCGTTTTCCGCTATTTGACGAATTGGTTGCTCAAGCGCTTTTTTCATAATTTCCACGCCAATTTGCTCATCGTCTGGCAAAACTAAATCAGCCAAAGATTTAAGTGAGTCAATCAGCGCCACTCCGCCACCTGCCACGATTCCTTCTTCTACTGCCGCGCGCGTGGCTGACACCGCATCCTCAACCCGATGTTGCTTTTCTTTTTGCTCAACTTCTGTGGCTGCGCCAACTTTAATCACGCCCACTCCGCCCGACAATTTTGCTAATCGTTCCTCTAATTTTTCCCTGTCAAAATCGCTATCAACTTTTTCCATCTGAATCTTGATTTGGGCAACGCGCGCTTTAATGTCTTTATCTTTGCCTTTGCCTTCAATAATGGTAGTATTATCTTTGTCTGCCATCACTTTTCTGGCAGTGCCCAGCATTTCCAAATTCACATTTTTAAAATCAATACCAGTATCCTCTGAAATAACTTGCCCGCCAGTGACAATGGCAATGTCCTCGAGCAATTCTTTCCGTCTGTCGCCAAAGCCCGGAGCTTTAGTGGCTACGACATTTAAAATTCCACGCAATTTATTTAGCACTAATGTGGCTAGCGCTTCGCCGTCAATATCATCAGCAATAATCACCAAGTCCTTTTTACCGGTTTGCGTCATTGCTTCCAGGAGCGGTAAAATATCGCTGATAGCTGAAATTTTCTTGTCTGTGATTAAAATATATGGATTTTCAATCACTGCTTGCTGACGAGTGGCGTCGGTCATCATATAAGCGCTCACATAACCTTGATCAAACTGCAGCCCTTCAACCACTTCTTTTTCCAGCCCAAGTGTTTTGGATTCTTCAACTGTGATAACGCCATCGCGACCAACCAAATCCATTACTTCAGCAATTAAATTTCCGATTTCTTTGTCGTTGGCGGAAATTGAAGCCACTTGGCTGATTTCAGCTTTGCCAGATACTTCTTGGCTCAAACTTTTCAAGCTTTTAATCACCGCTTGGGTAGCTTTCTCGATCCCGCGACGGATTGCCATAGGATTGGCGCCAGCCGCGATATTTTTCAGCCCTTCATTGATAATATGTTGCGCCAGCAGAGTGGCAGTAGTTGTTCCGTCCCCTGCCACATCGTTAGTTTTGGTGGCAACTTCTTTCACCATTTGCGCACCCATATTGGCAAACTTTTCCTTTAATTCAATTTCTTTCGCAATCGTCACACCATCGTTGGTGATGATTGGTGAACCAAAATCTTTATCTAAAATTACATTTCTCCCCTTGGGACCTAGCGTCACCTTAACGCTATTAGCTAAAATATTCACCCCTTTTTGCAAAGCCCTTCTCGCGTCCTCGGAAAATTTTATTTGTTTTGGCATTATAAGCTCCTTTCGTCGCTTAATCTCAAAATACAAATCTCAAATCTCAAAATTAAATGTTGATTTGAAAATTGTTGATTTTGAATTGTTGTTTATATTTTTTAAATTTAACGATTACTTAATAATCGCAAGCACATCCTCTTCCTTGATTATTTTTAACTCTTTGCCGTCAATTTTAATTTCATCTCCGCCATAACTGGAAATTAAAACCTTGTCCCCTTTTTTAATTTCAAGCGGTACTCGTTTCCCGTCTACCACCTTACCCGCGCCAACCTCAAGCACTTTGGCTTGTTGCGGTTTTTCTTTGGCGCTGTCAGGTAAAATTATGCCTGAAGCGGTTTTTTCTTCGGCTTCCAGTTGCTCAATCAGCACGCGGTCGCCGAGCGGTTTAATATCTAACATTGCGATCTCCTTTTATTTTTTTAACGCCTTATTTTGACGCGATGTAAAGTTATCTTTGCATCCTAAGATTATAATTATACAAAAACTATCGTCTTT
>PFTZ01000059.1 GCA_002789815.1 Candidatus Berkelbacteria bacterium CG_4_9_14_3_um_filter_39_23 | reverse complement strand
ATACTCACCACGAGCCCGTTGCAAAAGCATGTTTTTCAACAGACTCACCACATATCACGGACAAGATGTTTTGCGCCCAAAAATTGACAAAACTGGATAAATTGATAAGATATGATTATGCGAACAAAAGAAAATATTAGCATTAAAGATCTTTCTCGGGAAATAGCGTCTCTCCGCTCTTTTGTTATTGGTATAGCCGGAAAAGATAACGAAGGGGAGTATCGCCCCGAATTTGTCAAAAAAGTTCTCACAGCCAGCCAAAAAAAAGCGGTTGGTAATTTTACTACCGCTGATGGTTTTTTGACTGAAGTCAATCGAACATTATGATTGGGCTTCAATATACGAAACACTTTTTAAAATCAGTTAATAAGCTACCCGCAAGCCAGCAGAAAAAGCTGGCTAAATTATTGGAAGTTTTGAGCGAGCATCCATTTTATCCCTTGCTCCATACTAAACCGCTCACGGGCGAGCTAACCGGATTTTATTCATTTCGCATCACTCGCGAATACAGAGCTATTTTTCAATTTCTCGACTCGGCAGTTATAAAACTGATTGATGTGGCTCATAGGAAAGAAATTTATCGGTAATTAAAAGGATTGTCTCTTTAACCTGAATTTACCCGAAGCGGTCGGCGGGGAGGGGGAAAAGACCACAGAGATAGTCCTATAAAGTTATCGGCTGAATGGAAAAGTTGTGCGGGTGGCAAAGGTGCGGGTGGAATAATTAAAACGACTGGATTCCCGTTTTCACGGGAATGACAGAAAGGGTGCGGGAATGACACACCCCGTGTCATCCTCAACCGAAAGCGAAGCGCTTCGGATTGGGGATCCATCCCCTCCTGTCATCCCGCACTTGATGCGGGATCCATACTCTCTGCTTGTCAAGGGCGGGCAAAAACAAAATGTCCCGCGCTCACAAATTTGACATTCCAACATTACCAAGAATATCGGAATATCAAATTTCAAGCGCGTGGAACATCTTCCTGGCACGGGGCGGGACGGGGTAACCTTGCATCTAAACTAATTTTTTGTTAAAATATATTTATTAACTCGCGGGAGGAAACGGAAAATGGCGTCTGTGGAAACAAGCGCAACAAAGCCAAACACGATACACGATCTTTGTCAATTTCGAAACTTGTAGGCACGCTTCTGAAATCACAGTTACAAAAAATGGAATAACGAATTTATTGTCATGCCTGTGCCCAGAATGCAAACAAGTCAAAGCAATTTTCGCAAATGGAGAATCGATAGGAGAAGTCACTCTCAATTAGCTTATTGCATTTGACATCTTGGTATTTGCATCGTCTCTGCCGACCGCCTGGTCGGCTTTTTTAAAACTACCCTCTTGACAAAATGTAAAGAAAACTTTACAATTGTAATATAAACACGACTTGCGCAAAACTTTCGATCATTATTATTCTTGATTCATCTATTGTCATTCTCGTTCCGCTTGTCATTCCCGCGCAAGCGGGAATCCAGGCAGGGCTGGATCCCGCATCAAGTGCGGGATGACGGGAGGGGTTGGATCCCCAATCCGAAGCGCTTTGCTTTCGGTTGAGGATGACAAGGGGTGTGTCATTCTCGTTCCGCTTGTCATTCCCGCGAAAGCGGGAATCCAGTCCGACTGGATCCCCAATCCGAAGCGCTTTGCTTTCGGTTGAGGATGACCACGTATAGGAAATAAACATTTTCTAACGGGGATGACAAGGGGGTGAAATGATATTTTGCGTAAGTCGTGTATAAACTTAAAATGCTGATTTTCAGCAAAAAAAAAGAAAGGGAATTGTATGTCAAAAACAATCGGAATTGACCTTGGGACCACCAACTCGGTCGTGGCAGTGATGGAGGGCGGAAAAGCCAAAGTCATACCCACCGCCGAAGGCGCCAACACTTGCCCGTCCATCGTGGCAATGAGTAAAAATAACGAAAAATTAGTCGGGGTTTTAGCCAAACGGCAAGCGGTTACTAACCCGAAAAATACTATTTTTTCCGTTAAGCGACTAATCGGTCGCAAAATTACCGATCAAGAAGTGGAAAAAGCGAAAAAAACTTTACCCTATGAAATTACTGGCTCGGGTAGCGGTATCAAAGTCAAAATGCAGGAGAAAGACTATACTCCACAGGAAATTTCCGCTTCAATTTTGCAAAAACTCAAAACCGACGCCGAAGCGTATTTGGGTGAAAAAATCACTGACGCGGTCATCACTGTGCCGGCTTACTTTAACGATTCACAACGGCAAGCCACCAAAGACGCGGGCAAAATCGCAGGGCTAGAAGTAAAAAGAATTATCAACGAACCGACTGCGGCGGCGCTGGCTTACGGCATTGATTCTGGAAATAAGAAAAATGCCAAGATCGCGGTTTTTGACCTTGGTGGCGGAACTTTTGATGTGACAATTTTAGAAATGGGCACGGATGATGGTGAATCCTCTTTTGAAGTTTTATCCACCAATGGCGACACTTTTTTGGGCGGAGACGACTTTGACCAAGTAATTATTGACTGGCTAGTTGATGAATTCAAAAAAAATGAAGGGATTGATTTAACCCAAGACGCGATGGCGCTTCAGCGCGTCAAGGAATCAGCGGAAAAAGCTAAAATCGAGCTGTCAAGCACAACGGAAACTGAAATCAATCTGCCATTTATCACTGCTGATCAGGCTGGTCCCAAACATTTGGTAAAAAAAATCACTCGCGCTAAACTGGAAGATTTAGTGTCAGATTTACTCAAAAAAACCGAAGCGCCTTGTCGCGAGGCGTTAAAAGACGCCAAACTATCTGCCAAAGATATTGACGAAGTGATTTTGGTTGGCGGAATGACCCGTATGCCAGCGGTTGCTAGTCGCGTGAAAGAAATTTTTGGCAAAGAACCGGAGCGAGGCGTTAATCCAGACGAAGTGGTGGCGATCGGCGCCGCCATTCAGGGTGGAGTTTTGTCTGGCGAAGTCAAAGATGTTTTACTGCTCGACGTGACGCCTTTAACTCTTGGAATTGAAACTTTGGGCGGAGTCACCACACCCCTCATAGAAAAAAATACTACTATTCCTGCCTCAAAATCACAGGTTTTTTCCACCGCAGCTGACAACCAGCCGTCGGTTGAGATTCATATATTACAAGGCGAGCGCCCGATGGCAAACGATAATCGCACGCTCGGACGATTTATTTTGGACGAAATTCCGCCAGCTCCTCGTGGCGTGCCTCAAGTTGAAGTTTCGTTTGATATTGACGCCAATGGTATATTAAATGTCAAAGCGCAAGACAAAGCTACTGGCAAAGAACAAAAAATCACCATTACCGCATCAAGCGGTTTGTCGGACGAAGAAATTGAAAAAATGAAAAAAGAAGCGGAGGAGCATGCCGAAGAAGACAAGAAAAAGAAAGAACTGGTCGAGACTCGCAATTTGGCGGAACAACTCATTTTAACCACTGAAAAAACCTTGAAAGACGCCGGCGAAAAAGTCACGCCGGATGAAAAGCGGGAAATTGAAGATAAAATCACCGCCTTAAAGGGCGTTAAAGAACAAGATAATCTGGACGAAATCAAGGCTAAAACCGAAGGGTTATCTCAAGCGATTCAGAAGGTTGGCGCTAAAATGTATGAAAGCGCCAAAGAAGAAGGGACGAAGGAGGGCGAGACACAAAAAACCGAAAAAGAGCAAAACCAAGAAAAGGATGCGTCTACTGATGCGAATGAAAAATCCGAATCAGAGAATAAAAACAAAAAATAAAGAGGAAAACGAAAAGGACGCAGGGAAAAAAGGCGATAACAGTAAAAAAAGAGGCAGGTATCACCCTGCCTCTTTTTGAAAGTAAAAATTTGACTGATGAGATAAATTGTGTTAAAATATATTTGTATTCGCATGGGGAGGTTGACAATAAGAATTAGTGATATCCTTTGTGTCCTTATTGTGACAATCGTTCTAGTTGTAACTAATATAGCTGAAATGATCTTGAACAAACAAAAAGAATCCCGCTTCATACGATTACGACTAATAATTCAAGCAAAACACGAAAGGAGGACTATCAAAATGGGTGAAATCATAGCTGACAATCTGGAGCAAATTGAGGTTGAGGAAAATGGCAATTCTATGGCTATTATTATCACGTCAGTTGTCATTACCCTACTAATTACACTTTTCGCTAACTACATTTTGCCCCACATCACCAACATCCAATAGGAGGAGGGAGCACAATGTGGATCTGGCTCGCCAGTTGTGGTCTGCCTTTTTCTCTATTCTTGGTTTTGTGTTTGACAACCCAGCGCAGACACAAATCAGCGCTCTGCCAATAAAGTCGTTCTCTGCCTACTTTTGTCATTACTACTCTTGTTATCATAAAAAAAATTGTCGGCACATTATCAGTCGGCTATATCGAGCCAACCAGTTGCTCCCTTGCGGTCGTTGCCTTTATTGCAATAAAGTTCTATAGATTGCAATTACCCGCTCCGTTTCCCCGGAGCGGTTTTTGTGTAAAGCAAACTTTACATCAAGTAAAATAAATGATAAAATTCAAATATTATGGCAAACGATTATTACAATATTTTAGGGGTGGCAAAAACCGCTAGCCAAGACGAAATCAAACGCGCCTACCGTAAATTAGCGCACAAGTATCATCCTGACAAGGACAATGGAGATGAAGCCAAATTTAAAGAAATCAACGAAGCTTATCAGGTTTTAAGCAACGAACAAAAACGCGCCCAGTACGATCGCTTTGGAAGCGCTGGATTTAGCGCCGAACAAAGTGGATTTCCGGGGGGTGGCTTCCAGGGGTTTGACTTTGGCGACATTTTTGGCGGAAATAGCCAGCCATCGTCCAACGGTTTTTCGTTCTCGTTTGGCAGAGGAGGACTAGGCGATATTTTTGAGGATTTTTTTGGCGAAATAAATACCGAAGTAAAAACGGAAATCAAAATCAAATTAACCCAAGCGCTCCTCGGCGATGCTATTCAACTTCAAACTCAAACTGGAGAAAAAATAGAACTTAAAATCCCGCCTCATACCCAAGATGGAGCCACCTTTCGTCTGGCAGGCAGGGGTCGCGAACACCGCGGACAGCGCGGTGATTTATTGATTACCGTCCGCGTGGAACTGCCTCGGCGCCTCTCCCATCGCCAGAGAAAAATTTTAGAGGAACTCAAAAGAGAAGGGTTGTGATAACAATTTCTGATTTCACAACTTACGCAAGCAACCATGATAACCAAAAAAACGCTAAACCTGCAAATGCATAAGTCGTGAAATTTATAATTGACCTATTTTTTTATCAATTTCCAATTTAGGAAATTTATTTAGAGTTTAAAGGAG
>PFTZ01000048.1 GCA_002789815.1 Candidatus Berkelbacteria bacterium CG_4_9_14_3_um_filter_39_23 | reverse complement strand
GGATGACACGGGATAGGCAAGCCAGAGAATGGCACAGGGGCAGAATCCGTTTTATAGAAATTTTGCGTAAGTTGTGAATTTATTTGATTTTTGAGATTTGTTATTTAACATACGGGAGCTTATTTTAGTGGTAGAATATCGCTCTCCAAAAGCGATGGCGGGGGTTCGATTCCCTCAGCTCCTGGTGAAAAAAGAATAATGATGATTATAATAAAAAAGTTAGCATACACAAAAGGGGAAGTCCAGAAACTAAAAGAGCTTTTTGATATATACATTAAAACTGTTATAGATATAGAAAAAAAAGTTTGTTGCGCTGGGTGCGATCGTCATTTTGAATGTGAGGAACTGTTATTAAAACAAGGCTCAAAACAAAAAAATATATGGGGCGGAGGAATCGATCTAGAAACAAAAACCATAGATATGAACTCAATGGTAAATATTCGTCCAAGAGACGACAACCGAAGCAATGAAATCCAAAATCCTGAAAAAAGGAAAACATACGAGGAATTGACAAAATATTATTTTCAGGAAATTTTATGACAAAAGAAAGAATTATTATTGAATCAATGGCGAGCGATTTAAAGAGAGTGTGCTTGGGGTTAGAAAGAAAATCTGATAAAATGGCAGAGAGATTTTTGGCAGAAGCAGAAAAAAGAAGGAATGAGGCAGTGTCAATTGCTTTGCCAAATTACATTAAGGACATTCTAGATAAAGTTAGTTTTTTAAGAAATAATATATATCAAAGTCGCGTAGCTGAGGATTGTTTGATGTATAGCGTTTTGTTGCAGAATTTTGCTAGAAGAAAATAGCTAATTGAAAATTAAAATTGCTTGCTGAATGGTTAAGCTTCTTTTTCCAAAAAAGCCAAATCATACCTGTAAAAGTGAACCGTCCCCTTAAGGACAGAAAGGGTAAAATAATTGATACAGATGATTAAATTCGCCCTCCAAAGATTTCGATCTATGATTGAAGTATCTATTATATTGATATTACTTGTTAATGTTGGTTACATTTTGGCACAGCTGACGCATATTGAAACCAAAACCATAGATTTATTTTTAATAAAAGTATTCAAAACAGAATCAAACTTTGCTTTATTTATTATAAATGTTTTTGTATTATATGATCTTGTAAAGGCACCCAAGCAACAAAACAAACAATGCAAAACAATATTTTACAATATGAATTTTTTGATTATTGCAGTAGCAATATGTTTGACCGCAAGCATAATATCTATAGTCCAAAATGATTTAATGTTTATTGTATATATTGCGTCAATAGCAATAATTTATTTTTTAGTTCGTTTTAATTCATTGATTACCACAATAATTTGTGCTTTGTCTGGAGAGAAAGAGGGGTAACGTTTTGGGGGACTATCTAAATTTTTTAGGGGACGCTTCACTTTTAGGAGGAGACATAGCGGACGTTTCACTTTTGCCCAGGTGATTTGGCTTATTGGATCAAACATTAAATCCAAACATTAAATCGTTGCAACCCGTTTTTGCGATAATTTTTTGTATTAACCCAATAAATATGGTATAGTTTGGTTATGGGCGTGCAAAAAAATCAAAAATCAGATATACCAATCATCGCCATTGTCGGGCGACCGAATGTGGGCAAATCAACGCTTTACAATCGCATTATCAGGCAAAGGGTGGCGATTGAGTCAGATGAACCCCTAACCACCCGCGATCGTTTAACCAACGATTTTTTTTGGCGCGGGCAAAATTATTTTTTGATTGACACAGCTGGTTTGATAAATCCGACCGACGAGATTTTATCAGAATCCATCAAAGCCACTGAGCTGGCGATTGCCGAAGCAGATTTAATTTTGTTTATGGTGGATTTTAAAGATAGTATGACAGATGCTGATATGGCGATCGCGCGCAGGCTGAAAAAAGGCGACAAGCCGATAATTTTAGTTGCTAACAAATGCGACCATCAGTTCACGCCAGCTGATATTTTGAAGTTTAAGTGGGCTGGATTTACAGATATTATTTTAATCTCAGCGATGTTTGGGAAAAAGGTTGACGAGTTGTTGGATAAAATCGCAGAAATGGCAGGCAAATCCAGCAAAGCAATTAAACCCAAAAAGGCTGATACTTTTATCCCAGTTGCCATTTGTGGCAGACCAAATGTCGGCAAGTCAACCCTTATCAACCAAATTATCGGTCAAGACCGAATGATTGTCTCGTCAATCCCGCATACCACGCGCGACTCGCAGGATATTACTTTTCAATATAAAAGCAAAAATATCAGGTTAGTAGATACTGCTGGCGTAAGCAAAAAAGCGCGAATGGATCGGGGTAGCGTGGAGAGCTTTGCCTTTCTGCGGTCGATGCAGGCAATAGCTAAAAGCGAGATTGTGGTCTATATTTTTGACGCGGACGAGAAGGTTTCGCGACTTGATTTGAATACTATCGGTCAGGCAAAAAATTTAGGGAAGTCAATTATTATTGCGGTGAATAAAACCGACCTGTGGGGAGATGCGGAAAAAAGCCGGCAACAAAAAATTATTTCTTTGCAAAAAGAACTCAACTTTGCGTCGTATCTACCAGTTATTTTTATTTCCGCCAAAGAAAAAACTAATTTATCGGGCTTGCTGGATTTGGTGCTGAAAATTTTCGTTGAGCGAAGTGGCGCGGTTGACCAAGAAGTTGTTGATAAAATTTTTAAAGACGCCAAAATGTTCCAAGCCAGCGTTCATTATTTCAAAAAATTAAAGTTTGAGAAAACCAGTCCGCCAGTTTTTACTTTGGCTACTTATGAAAATGAAAAACCGCATTTTTCGCACTTGCGCTTTATGGAAAATAGAATTCGCGCGGTCTACCCCTTCCCCGCCACACCGATTTTTATTGATTGGGCAAAGAAATAATACGCCTTACGCAAATGTTTGCTTACACGATTTACGCAAATTGTGCTTGTTATTATTCTCTACTTGTCCTTTTATCCCCATATCTCCCTTCTGTCATTCCCGTGAAAACGGAAATCCAGGAAGGGATGGATCCCCAATCCGAAGCGCTTCGCTTTCGGTTGAGGATGACAAGGGGGGCAGTCGTTTGAGGATAACAAAGGGGTGGAATGAAATTTTGTGTAAATTGCGTAAGTTGTAGTGGAAAATTGTTGGATGCAAATGATATGTGTTATAATAAATTTACAACAAGTGAGGGGATGAAAAATATTTTACGAGAAATTTCAATCAGACATTTTTTTAGTCAATTTAAAAAAAGAGCGGTTTTGACATTTGTTTTTTCGGTTTTGATATTGACTTTTGGTGTGGCGTTGGTGGCGTTTTTGTATGGGGAACAGAGAGTGAAGGCGATATCTTACATAGATGGTACCATAAAAACCGGTCCGTCAGATGGAACGGAAGAAATAATCAATAACAACGTTGAGGTCAGTGGCACGGTTGAATTTAATCGGCACATCACTATTAACGGAAATTTAACTTTAAAGCCAAATTCTATTTTAACTCATGCGCAACAAGGTTTTCTGGGGGGGGTCGAAGGTATG
>PFTZ01000042.1 GCA_002789815.1 Candidatus Berkelbacteria bacterium CG_4_9_14_3_um_filter_39_23 | reverse complement strand
CGAGAATCTTGCAGTCGAAGTAATGGGATAACAAAAAGGTGCAGTATACCAGAACTGGCAGTTTTTGCGGAAGTCTATAGGCAAACTGAAAAGATCGCGACGCTCAATATCCTTGATGATACCTGGGTGTTTGTGCAGAGCGTCCTTCCCTTTCGGGGGATTGATGCCATCGACTGCGCTTGCGGTATGAGATTTTCGGTAAGCGATGCTGTGTACTTTTCACAGCATCTTGATTGTTCGCTTCGTAAGATCGCGGATGGTCCCTTAAAAACACGACGAAGTGTGTTCAGAGGATGTGTTCGCATGGAGCGAAAAACGGATTGTTTTGATCCAGAGAGATTAAAGAAAGCCTGTAAGGCAACTTTTAATCATACTCCGGATCGATTCCGTTGATCAATTGCTGCCGAATCTCGCTGGCTGAGAACAGCCCAGCCCGAGAAGGCTGTGGATTACCAACCTATCGGATAATTCCAAAAGTCGTGGTAAAGAAAACGACACCTCACCCCAGTTGCCGAAATCCTAGTTTTCTGAATGTTCCGCTAGGTATCCCATCAACGCTGGACTTATCAAAAAGTCCACACCCAAGGCAACGACCGCTCTGGCAAGGCGCCAGAGTTTGCTCAGATTGGAAAAATTCCTCAGCGCTTGGGCGCTTGCCGGCACACCGCGTGCCGGTTTTTAGATTTACTACCCTTGACTTTTTGGAGGGAATAATATACTCTTTGTATATACCTTGACAATAATCTTTGATAAAAAACAACAACATACGGAGGTAGAAAAGATGCATTCAGAGCCCAACGAACGAATTCAAGCTTCTATTTATCTCAGTAGGGAAATGAGAAGAATTAATCCTTCACTCGAAGCATTGAAGAATTGCCTGCGAATTTGCGAAAGATTTAGGTTTTCCACAAGCAGAAGAGCTAAAATCTTGCGCGCGTTATATATGACGCTGATTGATGATGGAAGATTAGTTCAAGCTGATCAACTCAAGCAAGAGTATCCATATCTTGCCAGAGTTTTTCCAGAATCAGCTACTGAATTCATGCTAAAAAGAAACGCTCGGGAACAAATAGGGAAGATTAAATGTCAAGCGTATATTGATCAGGAAAAAATTAAAAAATGTTTAAAGCACCAATTGGAGGACGCGAAACCAGAGAACCGCTTGACTAAGGCGATAGAGAATGACGATTTTGCTTCCGCTAGGCAATTGATCGAACTTTACTCCCCCATTATAAAAGGTTTTATGCATAAAAAGCTCGCTTCTATGGTTGAAGTGAGCCGTAAGTCAGACAAAGCTTGCCAATGGGCGACTGAAATGGGCAAAGAATACGAGCTAGCATTATTCACTATTTTGCTAAAATACCGACTCGGGCAATCCAAGCCAGAGCTAATCGCAACTTTTTATCACGGATATAACGAAGAAACAGCGCTGATTGAAGCAACGGTCAGAAAAATGATAGCTGACGGTTGCGAGGATTATCGTTTGCTTTACAAGCTTTCCGCCATTGTTAAGGGCGCATTTATGCAGGAAATTACAGCATATTGTTTCGAGCTAATCAAGGATTGGAAAAAAGGCACTCCTGGCGACAGGGCGGCTTATACTAATTTTCTCAACTTAGTCAAAGGAAAGCCTTACCATTTACCTTCATAACATTTGGAATGAATAACTTTTTTCGCCAACGCGCATTTACGCTTGGCGTTTTTAATTTGCGATTATTTTTGCGCTAAAATTCACATTTAATTAGCGATTACGGATATAAACTCTTGACAAATTGGCAAAAAGATATTAAAATTTAAACAATGTTTAGGGAAATTTAAGGGGGGTTTTATGTCTAACAATAAATTATGAATAAAATTAAAATTACCAAATCAGGATTTCAGAAACTGGCTAGCGAGCTGGAAAATTTGAAAAAAGTTAAGCGACCAGAAGTGATTAAACGTATCGCGGCTGCGCGCGAGCTGGGCGATTTGTCGGAAAACGCTGATTACGACGACGCGCGCGACGAACAATCGTTTATTGAAGGGCGAATTTTTGATTTGGAAAAACAGCTTAAAAATTGTGAAATAACTAGCGGAACCAATGGAAGTAGCGAAGTTGTGCTTGGGTCAAAGGTGGTAGTAAAAGCCAATGGGCAAAAGATGGTTTTTGAAATTGTGGGCGCGACTGAGGCAGATCCAATGAATAATAAAATTTCTGACAAATCGCCGATTGGTTCAGCTCTTATCGGGACAAAAATAAATGACGCGGTTGCTGTGCAAACTCCGCGTGGCACCCAAACTTATACAGTTCTCAAGATAGAGTAAAAAATAGCGCACAATCCTTTACCATAACTTCCAACCCCAGGGGTTGGAAGTTATGGTTTATGGGTCTGTCGTTTGCTTTTAGCCTCTTTTTTTGATATATTATTTTTATGCAAGCGCAATGGATTGACGAAATAGTAAAACAGGTTTTAAAGCGAAAACCAGTCGCCATAATTTCAAGCGGGAAAACTGGATATCTTGTCTCTGACTGGAAAACGCCCTCAGGTCATATTCACATTGGCTCGCTTAGAGGCGCGCTCATTCACGATGAAATTTTTAAAGCGCTGAAAGCGCGCAAAAAGCCAGTAAAGTATATTTATGGTTTTGACGATTTTGACGCGATGGACAAAATGCCCAAATATCTGCCCAAAAGTTTTGAGAAATATATGGGGATGCCATTTTCTAAAATTCCCGCGCCCAAAGGCAATGGAAAATATGGGGATTACTATGCGACCGAATTTCAAAAGGTTTATGAAAAAATGGGCATAGAGTCCCAGACGCTCTGGACATCCAAACTTTATAAAACAGGAAAATTTAATTGCGCCTTTGATATTGTGATTGCCAATGCAGACAAAATTCGCGCGCTTTACAAAAAAATTTCCAGTCAAGATCGACCAAAAGATTGGTTACCAGTTCAGATGATTTGCGAAAAATGTGGTAAAATTGGCACCACGCGCGCGTTTGATTTCAAAGATAAAAAAGTGCATTATATTTGCGATCGCAACTATGTTCGCTACACCAAAGGTTGCGGTTACGAGGGCGCGAAAAGTCCTTACAATGGCAATGCTAAATTGCCGTGGAAAGTTGAGTGGGCAGCCAAGTGGTTTATTTTTGGAACGAGCGTTGAGGGCGCGGGCAAAGACCACCAAACCAAAGGCGGTTCGCATGATTTAGCCAGCGCGATTATGGAGGAAGTTTTTCAAGGTAAAACCCCAGTCAATATCTTTTATGAATTTTTTCTTTTGGAAGGTAAAAAAATGAGCACTTCAAAAGCAGTCGGACTGGGCGCGTCAGAACTTATAGAAAATATCGCGCCGAGCGTGGCGCGTTTTATGATTTTGAAAAATAAGCCAGAGTCGCAATTCAACCTCAATTTAGACGGCGACGCGATCCCTCGCCTTTACGATAGTTGGGACCAGACCCTAAAAGGATTTCATTTTCGTTTTTCCAAAGTGGCTTTTATTTTGCAAATGCCACATATTGACCTAGAAAAAGAAGCGCAAACAGAAAAGGGCTCGGCGCTAACCAAAATGGAAAAAGACGAGCTCAAAGAGCGAATAGATTATGCTAAAATTTGGCTGGCGCGTTTTGCGGACGCTAATCAAAAATATAAATTATTGCCAGTGGCGCCCAAAGTAAAACTTACCGCCCAGCAAAAAGATTTTTTGGCTGA
>PFTZ01000037.1:3590-3732 GCA_002789815.1 Candidatus Berkelbacteria bacterium CG_4_9_14_3_um_filter_39_23 | reverse complement strand
CGGTTGAGGATGACAAGGGGTGTGTCATTCCCGTGAAAACGGGAATCCAGTCCAAATGGATCCCGCATCAAGTGCGGGATGACGGGAAGGGGTGGATCCCCAATCCGAAGCGCTTCGCTTTCGGTTGAGGATGACAAAGGGT
>PFTZ01000037.1:1710-3561 GCA_002789815.1 Candidatus Berkelbacteria bacterium CG_4_9_14_3_um_filter_39_23 | reverse complement strand
CCCTTTTTACTCTTTGGATCCCCTGGTCAAGCCAGAGGATAACACAGGGAGTGTAAATTTTATTTTTTAACTTGGAATATGTCGCATATACAAATTAACGAAAAAGATCTCAGGCAAATTTTCAAATATCCAACGGCAAGGCAAAGTTTTTTATTTTGGCTGGGAATGGCTGCCAGATATTTATTTTCTTTTCTGGCGTTATTTGCGTTATTTTTTATTTTAATTAACTTTCCAGCCTATTGGCAAAAAATTAAATATCGCGCGCTCGGACAAGAAAAATTTGCTCAAAATTTATCGCCCAATGAAAAAATTATTCTGGAACCACTCCAAAAAATAGAGCCAGAAAAACCGATTTTAACTGGTGAATTTTTACTGCAAAATCGTTTGATTATTCCAAAAATAAAAATCAATACGCCGATTGTCTGGAACGCTTCCAAGGATGAAATTATTTCCAAACTAAAAGAAGGCGTTGCGCACTACCAAGGCACAAGTTTGCCGGGTGAAAATGGCAATGTTTTTATCACTGGGCATTCGTCAAATTTTTGGTGGGATGACGGACTTTTCAAGCAAGTATTCGCACTGCTGGATAAACTTGAAAATAATGATAAAATTTTTATTACCTTTGAAAAACAGCTCTATATTTACCAAGTTGAAAAAGCAGAGGTTGTCAGCCCAAGCCAAATTGAAGTAATGAACCCCGTGGATCATTCCATTGTTTCCCTGATGACTTGCTACCCAGTTGGCACCACTATAAATCGTTTGGTTGTGTCAGCCAAGCAAATTTATCCCGAAGAAACCAAGCCTAAACAGACCAAAACAATTGACAACGATTTTTTGCCTGCAGTGAGATAGGTTAAGGAATAATTTTAGGTTGTAGAAAGTGGTATCAAAACACCCGCGCTTTAAAAAATTGCTCTCTTATTTTATATACTATATATTGTCCGCCCGATAAAAAATAATAATCATCAATCAGCGCGTCTGATTTTATAATTAAATTATTATTGCTTCCGACTGCGTCAATCGCGTGAATTCCGTCCTCTGCCATAAATCCGATACGGTTTTTATCGGGAAAAAGGCGCGGATTTTTGATAGAATATGAAAAACGAGATACCAACTCGCCAGTATTGGCGTCGCGAATTTCCGTCCCATTTGCTACCGTCAAATTTTTATCAGGAACTAACTCGGCAAACTGCGCTTTTTCTTTTTCGCTTACATTAATAATCTCAGGATTTTCAAGAAAAAGTTGAACCTTGCCCGCGGAGCTCACTAACCCTCCCTCAACAATAATTGTTTTATTCCAGGCGATATAATTTGTTTTTTTAATTTCCAAATCATATCTACCGGGCAGAAGATATTTAATGCACCCTCGCCTATCTGGCTGGACTGATTTGCCGTCCAAATAAATTATCGCCTCGCTTGGACTAACTGAAAAATAAATTAGCCCGGCTTTTTGAATAGCGAAATTTTGCCAATCAACTTTATAGCCAGAGGCGGAAATGATAAGCGTTGCGCCAGCCAAAGTAAATGATACAATCAAAAATGCCCAGACAATGACAAAAAATAGCTTTGACTTCATAGCTTAATTATAATAGAATAGTAATAATATGTCTAATATAAATTGAAAGTTAGAATTAACACGACTTGCGCAAATTTTCTACTTATTGTTATGCTTGATTCATCCATTGACATTCTCGTTCCGCTTGTCATTCCCGCATCTCCTCTTTGTCATTCCCGCGCAAGCGGGAATCCAGTCGTTTTGTCTGGATCCCCGATCAGGTCGGGGATGACAAAGGGGACTTTCGGTTGAGGATAACAAGGGGTGTGTCATTCCCGTGAAAACGGGAATCCAGT
>PFTZ01000037.1:0-1692 GCA_002789815.1 Candidatus Berkelbacteria bacterium CG_4_9_14_3_um_filter_39_23 | reverse complement strand
AAGTGCGGGATGACGGGAGGGATGATTAGTCGGGGATGACGGGAGGGGATGGATCCCCAATCCGAAGCGCTTTGCTTTCGGTTGAGGATGACAAGGGGGGCAGTCGTTTGAGGATGACAAAGGGGCTTTCGGTTGAGGATGACCCCGTATAGAAAATAAACATTTTCTAACGGGGATGACAGGGGGATGAAATGATATTTTGTGTAAGTTGTGTAATTTTAAATTTTAACTTAATTTCACTATGTCAAAATATATTATTTTGGGTCCGGCAACTTTAAGCGGGACTGTTGAGCCCTCTGGCGCAAAAAACGCGTCACTCAAGCAAATCGCCGGAGCGCTTTTAACTCGTGAAATTGTAAGGCTAAATAATGTGCCCAAAATCACTGATGTTTTAAATATGCTGGAAATAATTAAAAAACTCGGCGTCAAAGCAGATTGGACTGGAAAAAATTCACTGTCGATTGATTGCGCTGATGTTCACAAATTTGATATAGACCCAGAACTTTCGGGAAAATTAAGGGCGAGCGTGGTATTAATTGGTCCGCTACTTGCCCGCTTTAAAAAAGCCACGCTAGTATCAACCGGCGGAGACGCGATCGGCAAACGATCGATTGACACGCATTTAAAAGGTTTTACAAAACTTGGGGTTAAGATAAAATATATAAATGAAAAATATCTATTTGACGCAACTGACGCGCACTCAGCGCAATTTTTTCTGGACGGAATGAGCGTCACAGCCACTGAAAATTTAATGATGTTGGCTACAACTTTAAAAGGACAAACTATTTTACGTGGAGTTGCTCAAGAGCCAGAAGTTGGGGACTTGGCTTTGATGCTTAATAAAATGGGCGCGAAAATTACCGGCGCTGGCACGCCATACATAAAAATTATCGGTGTTGAAGCACTTATTGGTTGCGAGCATACTGCCATTCCCGATCGAATAGAAATCGGAACTTTGGCTTGCGCTGTGGTTGCGTCAGGTGGAACCATGACAATTCAAAATGTAATTTTAGAACATATTGAAAACTTCCTAAATCAGTTTGAAAAAATGGGGGTGAATTTTCAATTCAAACCTAAAACCCAAAACCTAAAATTAAAAATTAAAAATAGAACCTGGGGCAATCTAGAAATTTATCCAAGTAAAAATTTAAAACCCGTCTATATTGACACGCGACCATACCCGGGTTTTCCGACTGACTTACAAGCGCCGTTTGCTCTGCTCCTAACCCAAGCTGATGGAATGTCTAAAATCTTTGAAACATTATTTGAAGGACGGCTTCATTATAGTCAAGAGCTTAAAAAAATGGGCGCGAAAATTGTTCAAAAAGATGAGCACAATATCATGATCCAAGGACCGACTGAGCTCAGCGGAGCGGAAATTTCCACAACCGACATTCGCGCAGGCGCGACATTGGTTTTAGCTGGTCTCATCGCAAAAGGCGAAACAATCGTTGATAATACAGAAATTCTGGAGCGGGGTTATGAAAATTTTGACGGAAAATTATGCTCTCTCGGCGCAAAAATTGAAAAGGTTTAAGTAAAATTAGCTAATAAATTTATGCACTCTTTACTTGGTAAGGATATTCTGCTACTAATAAACATATAGGGAGTTATCTTTTTGATATAAATTCACGACTTACCCAATCCTCAACTCGGCAATGTTAAAGTTCCCTTAAATTAAAACCATAAAAA
>PFTZ01000099.1 GCA_002789815.1 Candidatus Berkelbacteria bacterium CG_4_9_14_3_um_filter_39_23 | reverse complement strand
TAGAATCATTGTTTCCCAAAATAAGATAGCTTCGTCTAGTAGCTTGGACGCAGGGCATTCGCGACCTCCTTGTCAAGTAGCGATAGTCTTTCCGGTGGTAGCAATATCAAGGCTTAAGCAAAAATGGGTAAAAAAAATACCCACTGGGTATTTCATTGAAGCAACGATAGATAGTGTAAATTTTTGCCTTTGCGATTTGTAAATACATTTTTCATCTAACTAATAATAAAAAATAAATGAATTTTTGTCAAGAGTTGGTTTTTTATTCGCGACCGCTACCTTTCCCCACAAAACCCTGGGCTATTTTAATTTCTGGATCAATGAGTAAGGTTTGGGCTTTAAAAATAGATTTTTCACCAAAGCGATCGTTGATTTTATCCAGCGCTTGGCAAAGTTTGGTTTGTTGTTTATCTTTGGCGAAAAGTGATTGGGTCATAAAATTTTGCGACGACAAATCTGCTACCCAAATTCCGATGAGGCGAACAGGCGGTCGTATTTTTTGTCCGTCAAAATTTTGCGACAGCAATTTCAAAATTATTTTTTTTACTCGGGTAAAAATTTGGTCGGTTTCGTTAATATAGCTTGCGAGTGTAATAGTTTTTTCTTGGCTGGAAAAATCAGAAAATCTGATATTCACTCCAATTTTTCGCGCGCACATTTTGCGCGTTCTGAGCCTCCGCCCAACTTTGTGGGTAAGGCGCAAGGCAAGGGCGAGGATTTTATCTATCTTATTTACATCTTGTTTTAAAGTTTCTGAGTGACCGATTGATTTTTCCTCGGTGGTAATCCAATATGGCGCGATGTTATTCTCTCCTTTTTCGCTCACCCAATTTTGCAAATGTAGTCCCATTATGCCATAGCGCCGACGGAGTTGATATGGATCGGCTTTTTGTAAGTCAGAAATAGTGTTAATGTCAATTTCAGCCAGTGATCTGGCGGTTTTTGCCCCGATTCCGCAAATATCAGTCAATTTTTTCGACTTTAAAAAATTATTTGCGATTTCTGGCGGAACAATTACCAGACCGTTTGGTTTTTGGTGTTCAGAAGCCAGTTTGGCGATGATTTTGTTTGGGGCGATGCCGATTGATCCAGTAATATACTCCCCTACTTCGCGCCTTATTTTTTCTTTAATGTTTAGCGCTATCTCCCCCGCCTTGCGCCAAGTTGGTGGCAATAAATGCAGATCGTTTTTTTCGTAAAATGTTCTGGCAATTTTTTTAATTTTGCATTTGAAATTGTCATCCCCCAACTTCACTCGGGACAAGCTTTGAGATTTAGATTTTGAGATTTGAATTTTTAAAAATGCTTCGTCAATACTAAAAACCTTAACATACGGTGTGAACGAGCGTAGAATTTTAAAAATTCTTTGACTCACGTCAATGTATTTTGCCATATTGCCGGGGACAATAATCAAGCTAGGCAGAATTTTTTTTGCTTCCCAAGTGCTCATAGCGGTTTTAATGCCTAATTTTTTAGCTTCGCGCGAGGCGGTTGCCACAATCGTGCGTTCGCCCGGTTTGCCACCGATGGCAATCGCTTTTCCTCGTAGCGCGGGGTTGGCTTGTTGTTCTACCGAGGCAAAATACGAGTCCATATCAATATGTAATATAATATTATTTGGCATAAATTAGTATTTTAGTTTAAGATAAATTTTACACGATTTACACAAAACTTCTGCTGATTGTTATTCCCGACTTATCCTTTGTCATTCCCGTGAAAACGGGAATCCAGTCTTTGTATTCTCTGGATCCCCAGTCAAGCTGGGGATGACCCCGTATAGAAAACAAGCCGTTTTCTAACGGGGATGACGGGAGGGATGGATCCCGTATCAAGTATGGAGTGGCACAGGGGGTAAGTGTAAGGAAAATTAATAAATATTTTTTAGTTTCCAGCCAAGCGATTGGTTGTCAAAAGTCAATTCGTAGTTTGCCCCAACGTTGGAAACATTGAAATAAAAAAGTATTTTCTCCCCCCTTTTTTCTGTATGCCGTAGGTTGATTTTATCAATTTTAATCACGCGCCCATTCCATTTAAATGCTTTGATTTCAATATTTTTTTGAGAAAATTTAACGAGCACTTCTATTGGTTTGTTGACGGAATTATTTTGATTATTGCCAGACATTATAATTTTTTGTTTAAAATATTTTTGGTTATTACAAGACAGGGTGAATACCCGATCTCCTATAGCGTAAAAAAAATACCTGGGAGTCTGCTCTGTAGGATTCTTTTTATTACGAACATAACACGAATAGCTTTTTTGTCAAATAAAAAAATGCGATTATTCGCAATAAAATTAACGATCAATCAGGGAGTCAATTATCAGATAATTTTTTTAAGCTTGCCGAATAATTTTTTGAGGAGCACAGTGGATTGAGAATTTTTTTCTAAATCCTTGATGATAATGCTATTTTCAAACACCTCGCGCTCGCCGAGAATTAGCGCAAAACGGATTTCTTTTTTGTCAGCCAGACGGAGCTGGGCTTTGAGTGATTCTTTGCCGGAAGCGATAAAAACGCGAAAACCTTTTTTTAGTAAAACATCATATAATTCAAGCGCGCGCGCTTTGGCTTTCGGTCCCAGTTGAATCAAAATCATTTGCGGACCAGCCACTTCTGGCACGGAAATTTCTTTTTCTTTGATGAGCTCAATAATTCTTTCAGTTCCCAACGCCACGCCAATAGCTGACGAGTTGCCACCGCCCAGTCGCTCGGATAAACCATCATAACGACCACCTCCGCCAATTGATCCAGCGCCTGCATCATCAATGATTTTTACCTCAAAAGCGGTGCGCGTGTAATAATCCAGCCCGCGGACTAATTTAGTGTTCAGCTCGTATGGCACTTTGAGAATTTCTAAATTTTCTAGTGTTTCACGGAAATGTTTTTTGCAAGTTTCGCAGGCAAGATCGATCGTTTCGGGGCTTCCTTCGGCAATTTTTTTACATCCAATCTCTTTGCAGTCCAGAATTCGCCGAGGGTTAGTTTGCAGTCGTCTTTTGCAATCATCGCATAGCTTTGCTCGAAATGAGCTAAAGTATTCAATCAATTTTTGAGTAATTTCTTTGCGACAAGTTTTACATCCTAAAGAATTGATTTCAATTTTAATAAAACGGCTAAGCCTTAATGATTTTAATAATCGATAGGTAGAATAAATTACTAGCGCGTCGCAAGAGGGGCTGGCATCACCGATGATTTCAAAACCGATTTGGTTGAATTGGCGAAGTCGTCCTTTTTGCGGTCGTTCGTAGCGAAATAGCGGTCCATAGTAGTATAGTTTTATCGGCTGGGGAATGCTTCCCATGCCAGTTTCTAGATACGCCCGCATAATGCTGGCAGTGTATTCAGGTCGTAAAATTAACTCATTGTAGCGATCCTCACGCTCGACGTTGTCATCGGTTTTTCGCCCTACACTAAACATTTGTTTTTCTACGATGTCAGTTTGGCTACCCAGCGGTCGCTCAAAAACTTCTTTGTATTCAAAAATTGGGGTTTCAATCCTTGAAAACCCCTCAGCCTTAATTTTTCGTTCAAAAGTTTTAACCACAAAGTCCCAATATTTTTGTTCGCTGGGCAAAATGTCCTGGGTTCCCCGTGGTTTTTGAATTTTTTCCACAATATTGAGATTATACTTGCGATACGATCGGTTCGTTTATTTGTTAGTTTATTTGTTAACTAAACTAAAAATAGCTTGCCCTCTCACTGCCAATTATACTTGCGTTTAACCAAAAGTCAAGCTGGCGATTCGATTAGCTATATATGATTTGCCAAAATGTCATTACCACATTAACCAGAATGTTGGAATGTTTTGGCAAAGGAATTAAATCGTTTACCATAAGGAGATAGTTCGTGGGAAAC
>PFTZ01000101.1 GCA_002789815.1 Candidatus Berkelbacteria bacterium CG_4_9_14_3_um_filter_39_23 | reverse complement strand
CTGGGACAGCCATTTCTTTGGCGCGCGCGTCGAGCTTGGCTTGAAAAGCAGTGAAAACAGAGGATAAGTCGGGGGGAAGTTCGGGGGAGGAGGACTCAGCTAATAATTTTTTATGCGCTTCTGGCAAATCTAAATCTTTAATTTTTTCTTTTAGCTTTGCTATTTCCGCTTTGGCTGTTTTCTCATCTTCGCCAATATCTTCTTTCTCAAACGGTGTTAACGGAGCAACTTCTTTTTTCCCCTTGGGCTCAGCCACATTAATCGCTTGAGCTAAATCCCTGACTTTCTGCCTGTCTAATTCGTTTGAAAATTTATCAATAAATAAATATGCAATTGCTTCTTGAATAATCTGATTTGTATTATCATTTTCATAGAACGACCGAATAAAATCTCTAAAACGTCTATCGTCTCGTTGATCGAAGTCAAATTTTTGATATTCGTTGTTAGCTAAATCATTATTTGCCAACATATCCTGCAATTTATAGCGAAATTCGACATACTTGATAAATAGATCTTTTACCCACTCTTCACTGTATATATCCGTTAATCTTGTTTCCGGTGAAATCCTTTCTGGATTGGACATCCGTAGTTGATTAGTATCAATATCTTTTATTTTAACACCCTCTGCTTGTATTAATCTTTGCATGGCGACTTCTTTTGGTAATATACCAAGGTTTTGGAAAAACCAGCGCGAAATCCACTCAGCTGACAAAGGTATCCTGCCTTTATACCGACCGCCGGGCGGATTAACAGTGGCAAAAAGTCGAAAATCTTTGTGCCGTGGCACCACCTTTGATCCGTTCTCTGATAAAACAAGCTCCCCGTTTTTTTCTAGCACTGCATTGAGCCGAACTAGAATCTGCGATTCGCAAGTATTGACTTCGTCCAGCACAGACCATGCGCCTTTTTTCATTTGCTGGGGGATATCGCCATCTTGCCATATCCAATCGCCTTCTGGCACTTCAATTCCTTCACGCATGGCAATGGTTTCCATCTCTTCTTTGGAAAAACCAATTTTGCCTTGCCTGTCTTTTTCTGGGGCAATCTCCTCTCCGCGAGCTGGCTTAATCATAATTCTTTCTTGTATCATTCTCTGAATATCTAAATTTTTACATTTATCTGGATTCTTAAGTAAATCCGCTATTTTGTTACGCACAGTTTCTGTTCGTGGCACCCACTTGCCAATGAGGTCGGTTGTGTCGGTTTGACCATTGAGCGACATACGATAAACTTCCCTACCACACAAGTGCGCTAGATATTCGATCGTGTACGACTTGCCGATAGCTACTTCGCCTTGCAGGAGAAGCGGATGGTCAAGCTCCACAGCTCTGGCTATCTTTTTTAACAATCCAACCGAAAACTCGTCTTCTGAAAAATCCTGAAATTTTTCTGCCTTGGGAACGCGTTCGGTTATTTCTCTGCTGCGATGTATTTTAATACCCGCGACATCAACTTCGCTATCACTCACTTCGATTGGTTTTCTTTCTTTGGGCGCTACTTCAATCGGAGCTTCTAGCTCTGCTGGATTAATAGGGCTAGTTTCTTTAGGCATATTTATATTTAAATCTTTAATAACTTTTTTGTCAAGGCTGGAATTTCCTTTTCAAAATACTTCTTGACTGTTTTCCAGTCCAAGTCAATCAATAAATTTGGCTCAGGGTCGTTTTCTGCGTCGGCAAAATAAATTAGGCTTTTGAGGATATGGTAGTAATCATGAGCGACCGATGGATATTGTATTTTAAGCCGAATCATTATCTCTTCTAGGGGTAAAATATTATTGGCGCAATAATAAAGATCAAAAAAATCTCGTTTCCTCCCACGCTGGCTGATGGCAACCACTTTCATTACTGCGATATCCTCTTTATTGAGAATGTTGATTGTCCCATAGCGTACAAATGGTTGCGCTGGGCTAAAAAAAGGGTAGGCAATAAAACTAATTTTAGCTTTTTGCAGTTCACCATAGATTGTGCCTTCACTATCAACATCCGTGAACCACTCGCCACTACTTTTTAAATATTCTAATATCTTGGTATTGTCAATTTTTCCGGATTTCGATTCGGTAAAAAAATCCAGATCGACTGACTGGCGATAGCCAACCTGCAAAGCCAATGCCGTTCCTCCTGCTAAATACCAGCCGGAATTATCCAGCCATTTTTGACGGGAGAGATATTTAAAAACTTTGATGGTTTTTTTTGGCATTACGTCAAAATGCCATATTATTTTTTTAATATATGAATCCATAAATTTTTAGTTTTGGGGGTTAAGCTTCTTGGCAGATTAACTACTTTGCGAATTTCTTTTACGCTAAATTCGCGCACTACATCCCTAACTTCGCGATCTCTGCCAAACTCCAAAACCCGCTCGATAATATAGCGCTTGTGCTTTTCTTTGTCGATATTTTCTGGCTTGGTGTCCCAAAAAAGAGATTGCCGATATTTCATTTTACCTTGATAAAATTTACCAATGTCCAATACTTTTATTTTAACCCAAAATAACGACAAGGGCAATACTCTCAACATTTAGTCCTGATGAAACTGAAGCAAAAAAGCAATAATAATGACGCCAAGAACCATCAAGGATAATTGCTTGGCAATGTCTTTGGGGCTACTTTTTTTGTGAAGCTCGGGCGACAGGTCAGCCAACGCAATATAAATAAAACTAGCAGACGCGATTATCACCACCACCGGCACTGCGTTTTGAATTCTATCCAGTAAAAAATATCCCAAAATTATTCCGGGAAAAGTTGCTAGTCCTGACAAGATATTCATCGCCAGCGCTTTTTGGCGGGTGTACCCGCTGTGCAGTAAAATGCCAAAATCCCCTAATTCTTGCGGAATTTCGTGGGCAAAAATTGCCAGCGACGACACAATGCCAAAAGGAATAGAAATCATAAAACTGCCAACAATCGCCACGCCGTCGATAAAATTATGAAATGCGTCGCCGATAATGACCAACGTAGCTTGCGGATGGCTGTGTTCGTCGCATTCATCGCTATGGCAGTGGCGCCAGATGATAATTTTTTCCAAAAGGAAAAATCCAAATAGTCCATAAAGCAAAATAGTAAAAGTGGTTTTAGCTTCCAATGTTTCAAGCGCGCTGGGCAAAAGACCAAGGAGCGCAGACGCCAGCATCACGCCAGAGGCAAACGGCAATAACTCAGCGATTAAATCTTTTTGAATTTTTTTAGCCAGCGATAACAGAAAATAAGCGCTCACTACTCCGCCAAGACTGCCGATTAAACCAAAAATAACAAGATAAGTTAAAAGCATTTATTCTTTATTCGTTAAACCTAGGCTTCAATACTTCTTTGGGTAAAAAATATACTGCCGAGGCAAGCGACAAAACGCCCATAGTCACAAACATAAAGGCAAAACCAAAATAATTAATGATCGCGCCACCGATTAAAACACCGAATCCCAGCATAAAATAATAATTGGCTTCCCACGCGCCCCATTGGCGCGCCATTTTTATTGCTGTTAAAAGGAGCGAAAAAAGTTTGTCAAAGGCAGGCGCGTAAATTGCCTAACCCAGTCCGATTAAAATTTGGACTAAAAATAGCTCCTTGACTGAGCCAACAAACAGATAAAAGAAAAAACCCAGCCCAACCGGCAAGTAGCCTAATGATAAAATCCTTTCATCGCGGGCGGTCGAATCAGCCAAACGCGATGAAACCAAAGTGGTGATGCCTGCCACAAAAGCGAAAATGCCGAAAGCCGTGCCTGCCTCTAACATATCTCCGCCAATTTTTTCCACAAACATCGCATAAAACGGTCCGAGCATAGCGGCGGATAATAAAATTAATCCGTTTGGTAATTATCAGCGCGCGCGAGGCGCGATTGTATAAAATCCGTCTCATATTTTAATTATAGTTTTTATTATGCAAAAACA
>PFTZ01000062.1 GCA_002789815.1 Candidatus Berkelbacteria bacterium CG_4_9_14_3_um_filter_39_23 | reverse complement strand
ATCCGAAGCGCTTCGCTTTCGGTTGAGGATGACAAGGGGGCTTTCGGTTGAGGATGACAGGGGGGGCAGTCGGTTGAGGATGACCCCGTATAGAAAATAAAAATTATCTAACGGGGATGACAAGGAGTGGAATGATATTTACATAAGTTGTATAGTAAAAAAATTGCAAAAACTTGCCGAACTTGTTAAAATCAAATTATGAAAAATAAATTAAAATTCTGGACCAAGGTTGACAATTTATTACTTTTTATAATTTTTTGCGTGTTTGGTTTTTCAATTTATTATTATGCTAAATTACCTGATAAAATTCCAGTTCATTGGAACGCACTCGGTGAAATCGATCGCTATGGTCCAAAATATATCAATCTATTTTTATTGCCCGGTATTTCTCTGGTGACGCTGGTGATTATGTCTTATCTGCCTAAAATGGATCCATTTTCCCAAAATTATTTGCGTTTCGCTCGCGTGTTCCAAGTTTTTAAGGTTGTTATCACGCTTTTTTTTCTTTATCTTTACGCTATGGTGGTGTATGCCAGTTTTAACGAATATTCATTTTCCGCCAATGTTTTTTTCATTCCAGCTTTTTCACTTTTATTTATTATCATCGGCTATTATTTACCTCATTTGAAACGAAATTTTTTCATCGGCATTCGCACGCCCTGGACGCTGAGTTCTGACGAGTCGTGGGATCGGTCGCATTTTTGGGCTGGCAGGGTTTTTGTGAGCGCTGGCATATTAAACCTGCTTGGTTTATTTTTTAAACCCGAATGGTCCTTTACGATTTTTATTTCAATTTTAGTTCTAGGAATTATCGGAATAACAGTTTATTCATATTTGGTATTTTTGAAAGATAGGGGCGGGAAATGAAGATTGTAATTTTACGAGATAAATGCGTGGGGGCAGGCAGTTGCGTGCTTTTCGCGCCTAAAACTTTCAAATTAGACAAAGAAGGGAAAGTAATTTTATTAGATGAAAATGCCAATTCTAATGAGGAGATATTGCAAGGCGCCCAGTCGTGCCCGGTCAATGCGATAGAAATTTACAGCGATGAAGGACAAAAAATTTACCCAAAAAATTAAAAATATATGTTCAAGGTTAAAGAGGGAGATAAAATGCCGATTGTTGTGGGGGAAACTCAACATCAAGATAAAATTGATTTGAGTTCGTTTTTAGGCGATCAAAATGTTGTTTTGTATTTTTATCCCAAAGACAACACGCCCGGTTGCTCGCTTGAAGCCAAGGGGTTTAATCAATTGATTAGTGATTTTGAAAAATTACAAACTCAAGTAGTAGGCGTAAGCACAGACACAAAAGTTTCGCATACCAGTTTTTGCGGTAAATACCAATTAAATTTTCCCTTGATTGCTGACTCGGATTTGCGGGTGAGTAAATTGCTTGGCGTGGTGGGAAAAAATGGCAAGACCGCTATGCGCGCAACTTTTGTTATTGATAAAAAAGGAGTCGTGCGAAAAATATATGAAAATGTTAAGCCCGCAGGTCACGCTAAGGAGGTGCTAAATTTTTTATCAAGCAATTTGTTTTGAATTGCAACACAGGGTAAAATTTGCTAAAATGTGGCTGTGGGGCAGTAGCTCAGTGGTTAGAGCAACCGTCTTATAAGCGGTAGGTTTCGATGGTTCGAATCCATCCTGCCCCATTGAAGTGGCTTTAATTAAAAATGCACGAACCGTTTTTAATGAAAGCCCAGTTTAATAATACATATGGGGCTTTGAAGTATATTTGACATATGTGCGAGTATATGTTATAATAAACATATACTACGAAATGTTGAAGGGTTGAATATCACAATGTTCAATCCAAATAACTCGCACAAAATTAGACCTATCATCTCGCTAGCAGTGTTGTTATCCTTGATTATTTTATTTACCCCGTTCTCTTATATCAAAGCAGAAAAGAATTATTTCCCCCAAGACATTTTAACTGATCTCAACCAAGAAAGAATGGCGTTTAACGTAAAGCCACTCATTTTTGATGCCCGTTTAAATCAAGCCGCTTTCTTAAAAGCCGACAATATGTTCTCACAAAATTATTTTGACCATTTCCACCAAGGCATTACCCCTTGGGATTTTATCATACATTCTGGATATAATTATCGCTACGCCGGTGAAAATTTAGCCATTAATTATACTGACGCAGATGAAGTTACCGCAGCGTGGATGAATTCCGCTACCCACAGAAAGAATATGCTAAATGAAAACTTTGACCACGCTGGCATCACTATTCAATCAGGCGAAATCAACGGCAAGCCTGCTACCATTACCGTATTAATGCTTGGTCGTGAAAAAAATAATACTTTGGATTGGTTTGATATCCCTTTGACTCAAATAATTAGCCAATTACTTGGCGCGTAAGGAGATAAATGAAATTAGTTGATACTATCAAACAAGATAAAATTTTATTTGCCACTACCAAAACCTTGCTGATTATTATTTGTCTTTTATCCATTCTTGGAATTAGCGCGTGGAGTTTTGCCAAAGCGTATGAATATGAAATTTATCCGTTAGTAAAAATCAATAGCATCTCGCTGAGCGGGAAAAGCCCTCAGAAGGCGTTAAAAGATCTTGAGGCAAATGTGATAAAAGATACAGAAAAAATAATTATTGAAGTCAATGACAAAAAAATAGTGACCACACTCAAAGATCTGGGCATCAAATTACAATCTAGCCAGACGATTAGCGAAGCGTATGGGATTGGTCGCACCGCTAATTTTCTCAAAACCGACAAAAACATACATCTTGCGATCGCCATAAATCAAGACATTATTAGCGAAACGATTAAAAAATTTGACGCAGAAATCATCAAGCCAGCGACTGACGCCAAAGTTTATATTGAAAATGGCGAGATTAAAATTAAAAAGGAGGAAAATGGCGCGACGATTGATTTTAAAGGCGCTGAGCAAGCTTTTCAAGGTATAGCCTTTGGTAAAAATTATATCTATAAAATTAACACCAAAATCGAATTTCCCCAAGTGGCACAAGCGGATTTAATGGAAACAAAAGCCAACGCGCAAAAAATTCTAGATCGGGAAATTACACTCGTATTAGATAACAAAACCTTTTCTCCTTCTTTAGAGCAAAAATGGGAAATGCTGGTTATTGAAGGTAAAACAATCAGTTTTTCTAACAAAGGTATAGATGAATATTTGCTAGCAATTAGTAACAAGGTCAATGTTAAAGCGGTTCCGCAGAGGATTTATGAAGATGGCGCGATTGAAACAGAAGGAAAAGATGGTTTAATTTTAGACACAGAAAAAGCGCTGGCAGAAATAAAAATCGCATTAAGCGGTGAAAAAACTCAAGTAGCTTTGGCGATGAAAGAGGATAAGCGCAAGATCTCACATATCAACCGCCCTTTTACGCCAGGGCTTTATCCGGGGAAATATATTGAAGTAAATTTAGCTACGCAAACTTTATATCAAATGGAAGGGCAAAGTGTGGTTGGGTCTCACCGCGTTTCGTCTGGAAAGCCCGGGATGAGCACGCCAACTGGCACATATAGTATTTTGTCCAAAGTCAATCGCGCGTATAGCTCAACTTATAATTTGTATATGCCGTATTGGATGGCGTTTGTTGGCTCAAAATATGGTTTGCATGAATTGCCAGAATGGGCGAATGGCTACAAAGAAGGGCAAAATCATCTAGGAATACCAGTGTCTCATGGTTGTGTGCGGCTGGGAATTGGCGACGCAGCCCAGGTTTATAACTGGGCTGAAGTCGGGACACCGGTTTATATACATTCGTAATAATCAAAAAGATAAAATTTAAAACTAAAAATAATA
>PFTZ01000060.1 GCA_002789815.1 Candidatus Berkelbacteria bacterium CG_4_9_14_3_um_filter_39_23 | reverse complement strand
AGTTCAAATGGAAACACACAACCAAGGAATTGAGAAAACAAGGGTTACCAGACGTAGCCACATTACCATCAAGCCCAAAGCGCTGGCGGTTTTCGCCATTATTATCTTGGCAATTATTGCTTATTATGTTAATTCCGGTGGTTGGAATATTCCGAGCGTAACCAACACCTCTGGCACCAAAGATAATTATTACGCAGTATTTCTAACAAACAACCAAGTATATTTTGGGCATCTGGAAAACCAAGAAAGCCAATATGTTGAGCTGTCAAATATTTATTACCTGCAAGTGGCTGGTCAAAATTTGCAACAAAAAACTGACGAAACCGACAAAACCAAGCTTGAGCTGGTTAAGCTGGGAAACGAACTGCATGGACCAGAGGATCAAATGTCCGTCAATCGCGACCAAATATTATTTATTGAAAAATTAAAAGCAGACAGCCAAGTGGTTAAAACCATCAATGGAAATCAAACCAACATTAATGCCAGTCAATAAAAAATTAGTCAAAAAATCGGTCGCAATCAGCTCAAAATCCAACCATAGCGGGCACGGGGTGGTGATTAGTTGTCAAGATGTGACAAAAAAGTTCCAGCTGGCAAAAGATAAGATGGTGGAAATTTTGCACGGAGTAAGTTTTGAAATTTTTGCGACCGAATATGTGATTATTTATGGACCGTCTGGTTGCGGGAAATCAACTTTGCTCAATTTGGTGGCAGGACTGGAAAAATCCAGCTCGGGCAGCTTGAAAATCAGGGGGGAGGAGCTGTCCAAGCTTTCGCCCACCGAGCTTGCCCGGCACCACCGAACAAAAATCGGTATGGTTTTCCAGCAGTTTAATTTGATTAACAATCTGTCTGTGATAGAAAATGTGGCTTTGCCCAATATTTTTTCTGGCACAAAATTAAGCACCCGTTCCAAACGGGCTCAGCACCTCCTTGATCATTTCAAATTAGGCGATTTAGCGGATAAAATTCCAACCGAGCTGTCCGGTGGCGAGCAGCAAAGAGTGGCTCTGGCGCGCGCGCTAGCCAATAATCCGTGGATTCTTTTGGTGGACGAGCCAACCGGGAATCTTGATTCAAAATCAGCTGGCGAAGTAATGGAATGGCTCGAGCATTTGAATAGCAAATCGCGGAGAACTATACTACTTGTGACGCATAACCCCGATTATCTGCATTACGCTCACCGAGTGATGTATATGAAAGATGGGCAAATAATAAATATCAAAAAAAATCGTCCGGTTGGCAGGCGGATGGCTTCTCCCAGCGATGAGTTATCCACAGAAAAGTTGGATTCGTTTTAATGGGTAGCCAATTAGCATAAAAATATCAGCGAAAAAATATGAGATTTATTGATGTAATCAGGATCGCAACCAGAATTTTCAAAAATAACCGCTTGCGGACTTTTTTGACAATACTCGGCGTGGCAGTGGGAATTGGCACTATCGTTTTTTTAATTGCGCTTGGGTATGGTTTGCAAAAATTAACCATTGAGCAAATTACTGGCACAGACGCCCTGACCGCGCTTGAGGTGACGCCCAGCGTTGGCGACCGACCCAGGCAGATTACCGATGATATGATTAAAAAAATTAAAGCATTTGACAATGTGGAGACAGTTGAGGCAGTGATGGCGCTCAATGGGCAAATGAGTTTTGACGGACCGCCGGGTGATGTGTCGGTCTATGCTGTGAGTGATGATTATTTTTCACTTGAGGGATTATCGTTTGCCATCGGTGGAAAGATCAATACCAGCGCGAAAAATGAAGCGGTTGTTACCACCGCGCTCCTTGACCAGTTTTCCAAAGACACCAATCAATTGCCTGGTGAAAAAATTAATATTGGGTATTCTAAAGTTGGCACAACTAATGAACTGGTTAGCGACAGTATAAAATACAAGGTGGTAGGAATTGTGATTGACGAGTTTGAGCCAAATATCTACTTGCCGTATGAAAATGTCCGTCAATTTTCTCCTGAATCGCCGATTCATAGTTTAAAAATAAAGGTAAATTCGCAGGAAAATATTGGCGCCATCAAAGGACAAATTAGCGCTATGGGGTATCCAGTGACAACTGTGATTGACACGGTTGACCAGCTTGAAAGAGGGTTTGCGGTTGTCCGTTTCGCGCTGGGACTACTTGGAGTCATCGCGCTGATTGTCGCTTCGATCGGGATGTTTAACACGCTGACAATTTCACTGCTTGAACGTATCAAAGAAGTTGGCATTATGAAATCGCTGGGCGCGTCTGACAAGGATATCTGGCAGATATTTTTGGCGGAAGCAATCCTGATTGGTTTTTGTGGCGGGCTGGTTGGCTTGATTATGGGCTTTGTCGGGTCTAGTTTTATTAATTATATTTACAATTTCCTGGCTACATCTTATCAGGCGCAAAAAGTAAGCTTGTTTTATTATCCACTTTGGTTTGTGTTGATGATTCTGGCATTTGCTTGTCTAGTGGCGCTTATCACTGGATTTTACCCAGCTCGTCGCGCAGCCAAGCTTAATCCTTTGCAGGCGCTGAGGTATGAATAATTTCAAAATGCAAATCTCCCCGAAAGCTATCGCATCGGGGCAGGCAAATCTCAAAATACTTGTATATTTACGGAGACGAAAAGCGTTTTTTTACCAGAACTTCCAACCCCAGGGGCTGGAAGTTTTTGGTTAGCTTTTATTATAATATCTAACCTGCTATACTAGATTTATGGAAAATCAAGAAAAGATGGAAAAAATTGTTTCGTGGGCAAAGCGACGCGGTTTTATTTACCCGCAAGACGAAATTTATGGCGGTCTAAACGCGATCTATAATTTTGGACCTTATGGCAGTTTAATGAAAAATAAACTGCGCGAGGAGTTTTTAAGTCAATGGGTCAAAAAGCAACCCAATATCGTAGGGATTGAATCAGCCATTATCACCAAAAAAGAGACCCTGCAAGCGTCCGGGCACGAGGCGGGTTTTACTGATCCGCTGATTGAATGTAAAAAATGTCATACGCGATTTCGTCCTGACCAAGTTGAGAAAAGAGAAGTTTGTCCTGATTGCGGGAGCAATGATTTGACTACCACCCAAGAATTTAATCTGATGTTTCGGTCGTTTTTAGGACCAGTTGAGGACGATAATAATAAAATATATTTGCGACCTGAAAACGCGCAAGGTATGTTTTCATCCTTTGGCTATATTGCCGACACAATGCGAGTGAAATTGCCGTTTGGCATTGCCCAAGTGGGTAAATGCTTCCGCAATGAGATTACCGCTCGCCAGTTTATTTTCCGCTTGCGTGAATTTGAAATTTCCGAAATAGAGTATTTTGTTGAGCCAAGCACAGCTTCAAAAGAATATGAAAAATGGATTGGGCAGTGGGAGAAATATATTTTATCATTTGGTTTGTCCAAAGAAAATTTAAAGCGAAGAGCGCATCAGAAAAAGGAATTAGCGCACTATTCTCAAGGCACGACCGATATTGAATACAAATATCCGTTTGGCTGGGGGGAGCTGGCAGGGATAGCCAATCGCGGGGATTTTGATCTGGCGCAACACGAGAAACATTCTGGGCAGGAAATGAAATTTTTTATACAAGAGACAGGCAAGAAAATTACGCCCTATGTGATTGAGCCGACTTTATCTTTGGAGCGTCTGATGTTGGCGATATTTTGCGAAGCTTATTTTGAATCTGACGGAAGCGACGGGCGAGCCAAGGGCGAACGGGTGCTAAAAATTAAGCCAAAATTCGCGCCAATAACTCTGGCGGTTTTCCCACTGATGAAAAAGCCAGAGCTGATAAAAATTGCCCAAGAGATTTTTCAAGATTTAGCCAAAGATTTTTCCGTTGAATACGACGAGTCTGGCTCAATCGGCAGAAGGTATCGTCGCCAAGACGAAATCGGGACTCCACTGTGTGCGACAATTGATTTTGATTCGCTGGATGATAACTGCGTGACAATTCGTGAACGCGACACTATGAAACAGGCGCGCGTGTCGCGCGCCGAATTGGTGGAATATATTGCGAAAGCCGTTA
>PFTZ01000047.1 GCA_002789815.1 Candidatus Berkelbacteria bacterium CG_4_9_14_3_um_filter_39_23 | reverse complement strand
ATCCCACCACGGCTGTTATCTGTTTCTCTTGTCGCCAAGCATCTGCGATTTTTATCCATTCGGGAAAATTGGAAAAAATTTGGCTGTGATAATTATTTCGCTTTCCCTAACGATTCAGGCAGAACCGAATTTTCCTGCCCGCATTGTACAAAACAATACCGAAACGATAATTTCTATAACTATACCTTCACCGGCGCGTCAATTGTCACCTGCCCCAGCCCCAGTTGTAATGTGAATCCATTGAGTCCGGTCCACATTTTCTTCCCCATCCAATTAATTTTCACAATTTTGAAGCATCAAGATAATCCGTTTATTTATTGCCCCAAATGCCAAAAAGGAAAAAATATCATTTGGTTGTTCGTGAAAGCTTAAAGTATTTTGTTCCCTTGCCCCAAGATTTCCTTCCCTCCTCTAGTTCCGAATAAATATTCGGAGTTTTTTGTTTTAACCCTAGTAGTAAACTTTTGCTTTGCTGTCAATGGCTAAATTCCTGTTTGACAAATGTTATATAGGATGATATATTAGAATAAATTACAAAATATAAGTACCAAGCAACAAACAAATTCTAAATTATTTATATCCAAAAACAACAAAATCACCATATGACAAACAAAAGCATAGAAGTGAAAGAAAAAATCATTTCCACCCAAAAAGCGCAAGCCAATATCTCTCAAATTATTAGCGAAGTAGCCTCTGGTGGCGTGTTTTATAAAGTGCTACGTTATTCCGAGCCAAAAGTTGCTATTATCAATTTAGATGATTTAGAACACGGCAAAAGTTTTATTTGTCAATTTTGCCTCAAGCACAAAAAATAGTTCGTTGCCCGCCCCATAAAAATATTAACTATTCGCTAATTCGCGCGAATTAACGAATGATAAATACTAACAATAAATTATTACTGATAATTATGACTGATAAAATTTCTCATACAAAAAAATCCGCCAGTAAAATAACCCAGCAAACTAAAATAACTCTTCAAACTGTGATCGCTAAAATCATTGCCCAAAATCCTAAAAATATTGATGTGCTAGAAAAAACTGGGTTACATTGCTTGCATTGCCCTTGGTCAACTTTAGAAACTTTAGGGCAAGGCGCCAAAGCGCACAAGTGGAGTAAGGGCAAAACAAAAGATATTCTAAACAGATTAAATAATCCTTTTGATAAAATTTCAAAATCAAAATTACCTCATCGGCAATGCCGTAAAGGTGATCTCAAATCACAAACGAATTAAAAATGTCAAAAAATAAGCATCAAAACAAAAAAGTGTCAGGCGCAAAAAAACTTGTCTACCTTGATTATGCTTCTACCACACCGACCGCGTCCGAAGTATCTGCAGCTATGGCGCCATATTGGAGTGAAAAATTCGGCAATCCGTCTAATTTATATCAAATCGGCAGAATCGCGTTTGACGCGCTCGAATCCGCGCGCTTTTTGGTTGCCAAAAATTTTAACTGCGATCCAAGTGAAATTATCTTCACCTCTGGCGGAACCGAATCCTGTAATCTAGCGCTTCGCGGAATGGCAAAATATTTTAGAGCGGGGCATATAATCACCACTAATGTCGAGCATCACGCGGTAAAAAATACGGCTGACGTTTTATCGCGCGAACATTTCACGGTAAGCATTGCGCCTGTTGAAAAAAACGGCATCGTGAATTTGGGGCAAATTAAAAAACTAATTCGCGAGGATACTTTTTTGATTTCCGTGATGTGGGTCAACAATGAAATCGGCACGATTCAACCGATTGAAAAAATTAGCCGTTTTATAAGAAAAGAAAATGTTCGCCGAATTTCAAAAGGTTTAAATAAAATATATATTCACACTGACGCTTGTCAAGCTGTTCCATATATTAAAATTGATTTATCCAAAATTGGTATTGACTTGCTATCTTTTAATGGCTCAAAAGTTTATGGACCAAAGGGCGCGGGCGGATTATTCATTCGCCAAAAAACGCCTATTCTGCCGATAATGGCTGGCGGAGAACAAGAACTGGGAATCAGACCAGGCACGCAAAGCCCGGCGCTGGCAGTTGGTTTGGCAAAAGCGCTGGACATCATTAGCAAAAAAAGAGCGACGGAAAATATTCGTTTACAAAAATTACGCGACTGGCTCTGGGTTAAATTAGCTAAAAAATATCCTAAAATTATTTTCAATGGCGATAAGCAAATCCGTATTCCGTCTAATATCAATTTTTCAGTGCCTGGCGTAGAGGGCGAGGCGATGACCTTGATGCTTGACCAAGAAGGAATAATGGCATCCACTGGTTCTGCTTGCGCGTCAAATGATTTAAAGCCGTCGTATGTTTTGGTTGCAATTTCTCTATCCGACGAATTAGCCCACAGCTCAATTCGCCTCACCTTAGGAAAATTCACCGTCAAATCAGATTTAGAGTATTTTCTGATTGCTTTTGATAAAGTATATAAAAAATTAAAAATAATTGGAACATAAAAAGATACAATACGCAAGATACAAGATACAAATATCTCGTTTTATTTGTTAAAATTTGAAAATTGTCTGTACTTGCGCCTTGATAATGAAAATTTAAAAAATATGTTTGACATTAAACATAACGGAGTTTCGTGGATTTACTCTGACAAAGTCAAAAAGCATTTTTTAAATCCAAAAAATTTCATTACTGGGAAAACGCCACGATGGAAATTTAACGGTTATGGCACATCGGGATCAGCTGCCTGTGGTGATGTGATGCGCGTGTGGATTTTAGTGGATGCTAAAACTCAAAAAATAAAACGATTTGGCTGGAAAACTTTTGGTTGCGCGTCAGCCATTGCCACTACCTCAATGCTGTCAGAAATGATACTTAATCGCGGTGGTATGAACATTGAAAAAGCGACGCTCGTCACCCCACAAATGATCATCGCCAAACTTAACGGTCTACCGGTCAAAAAAGTCCATTGCTCTGTTTTGTCTGACCGCGCGCTTAAAAATGCGATTGAAGATTTTAAAAAAAACCTGAACTAAAACTGGAAAACGAAATAATTTTTTGCTATAATGATTATAAATCTCGGTTGTGTTTCCAACTTTTGGTTTTGTATAAGTATAAATTTATATTCCCGGATCGTCTAACGGCAGGACACTAGGTTTTGGTCCTAGGAATCGGGGTTCGAATCCCTGTCCGGGAAACACTGATAATTTGTTGACAATCCGATATATACTCACTATAATATAAAACTGCCTTGAGTAATACAGACAGATGCTGTTTGCTTTTGCAAGCAGAGGAAAGTCCAGACACCAAAAGGGCTACCCAAAATAGCTCCCAAAAATGCATCCGCGCGTAAGCGCGGCAGGGGCGACCCTAGGTCAAGTGCAACAGAAAATAAATCTCAGCCAATTTATTGGCGTAGAGAGTGAAAATGTGGCTTTGCCACAAGTTTGCGTTGCAAAACGTATCTTTGCAAACATATGCTGGTGCAAGCTGGCTCGACCAGCGCATAGATAGATATCTGTCCAAAACAAAATCTGGCTTACGGATTACTCAAGGTTTTTTATATACACGTAATTGCTAATTGACTCGTAAGGGCAAAAGGCAAAGTTTGTCGCCGTTTTGCCAGGCTCAGAGCGACAAAATGCGTAAGGCGGGTATATTTTACTTGGTAGTTTGTAAAAATTTACCAGTGTATGACTTTTTGCATTTTTTTAGATCTGTGATTGTGCCTTCAAAAATTAATTCACCGCCCTTATCTCCGCCTTCTGGTCCTAAATCAATTACCCAGTCAGCGTTTTTAATTACATCTATATTATGCTCAATCACCACCACTGTATTTCCTTTATCCACTAACCCAGACAGAACAACCAATAATTTTTTTATATCAGCAAAATGAAGCCCGGTGGTTGGTTCGTCTAAAATATAAAGTGTTTGCCCAGTGGACGCGCGCGACAACTCAGTCGCCAACTTAATTCTTTGCGCTTCACCACCTGATAAATCGGGCGCGTTTTGATCTAAATGTAAATATCCCAGTCCAACTTTTTGTAAAACTTTCAATTTTTGTAAAATTTGTGGCTGATCAAAGAAAAAATTAGTCGCTTGATCAACTGTCATTTTCAAAACCTCAGAAATATCTTGGTTTTTGTATTTAATATCCAAAGTTTTTGGATTATACCTTTTCCCTCGGCATGACTTGCACATTACATAAACATCAGGTAAAAAGTGCATTTCAAACTTGAGCATTCCATCGCCTCGGCAATACTCACATCGTCCGATTTTCAAATTAAAACTAAAATACGCTGGCGTATAACGCCGTTTGACAGCCAGCTCCTGTTTGCTAAACAAATCCCGAAGGAGCGACAGCAACCCAGTGTAGGTGGCAGGATTGGACCGCACATTGCGTCCGATCGGCGCTTGGGTTATATTGATAATTTTGTTGATCGATTCTGTCCCAATAATACTTTTATATTTTCCCGGCACGCTTTTGGCATTATAAAATTTTTGTTTTAAACTCCTGACAAGTATATTATCTATCAAGGTAGATTTGCCAGAACCAGACACGCCCGTCACCGCTGTTAAGCGACCCACTGGAATATTGACGCTTATATCTTTTAAATTAAATTCTTGCGCGCCTTGAATTGCAATATATTTTTGATCTTGGCTAATTTCTCTGGCGGGCAAGAAAATTTTTTGCTTGCCAGTTAAAAAATCAGCAGTTAATGATTTTGATTTTTTAATCATATCCATCGTGCCCTCAGCCACAATCTCTCCACCTTTGTCGCCAGCTAGTGGTCCAATGTCAATAATGTAATCGGCTATTTCCATTACCAATTTTTCGTGCTCAACCACAATTACTGTGTTGCCAAGGTTACGTAATTTTAACAAGCATTCTATCATCTTTCCCTGATCTTTGGGGTGAAGCCCGATAGTTGGCTCGTCTAGTATATAAACAACCCCTATCAAACTTGAGCCGAGCTGAGTAGCAAGCCGAATTCTCTGCGCTTCTCCGCCAGCCAAAGTATCCGAGCTTCGATCAAGCGTCAAATAATTTAATCCCACATCCTGCATAAAACTGACCCTTTCTGACATTTCCAGTAATAATTGGCGGGTAATTTCTTTTTCCTCGTAAGTCAAAACCGTTTTACTTTTCAGAAGATTGCCAATATTCTGCTTTAATTTATCTATGCTCATTCTTGAATAGTCCGCAATGCTTATACCATTGATTTCAAACATCAAGGATGAATTTTTAAGACGCGCGCCTTTGCACCCTGGGCAGATTTTTTTCACCATATATCGTTCGATTTCTTTACGAATATATTCTGAATTAGTTTCTTTGTGCTTGCGCTCCAAATTCGGAATCACGCCTTCGTATCCGTATTCTAAACTGCCATACAAAATCTCTCGCGCGTTTTTTGACGCTAATTTATAGATCGGCGCGTCAAAAGAAAATTTCATTTTTTTTGATAATTTTTCCAATTCTTGCTTTTGCCACACATAGCCAGTTACCATTCTTTGCCACGGACGAATCGCGCCTTCGTTTATTGTGAGTTTGGTATTAGGCACCACTAATCGCGGATCAATTTCTAATTTCACGCCTAGTCCTTGACACTCGGGACACGCGCCTTCTGGACTGTTAAATGAAAAAGAAGAAATAGACGACCCGCTCATCATATATTTGCATTTAGGGCATTGCCAATTTTTTGTTCCGCCTTCGCTATTATACTCAATCATTTTCATTTTTGTATGACAATGCATACATTTGATCGTAGCGATATGCGAAAACATCAGTCTTAAATGATCGTATATTTCACTCATTGTTCCAACGGTTGAGCGCGGAGAACGAACCGCGGTTTTTTGGTCAATCGATAGCGCTGGAGACAACCCTTTGATTTCATCCACATGAGGTTTTTCCAAAACGCCGAGAAACTGGCGGGCAAAACTTGAAAGTGACTCAACATAACGCCTCTGCCCTTCGGCAAAAATAGTGTCAAACGCCAAAGAGGACTTTCCCGAACCGGACAAACCAGTAATAACAGTCAATTTATTTCTAGGTATTTTACAGGAAATATTTTTTAGATTGTTTACTTTTGATCCCCGAATCTCAATATAGTTTTCCATAGCTTCATATCATAGCAGGAATTTTATCGCAAATCAAGGCGCGCGCGCGATTTTTCCTCGCTTATTTTTTTACCACCCTTGACAATCTGCTTGATATAGATTTTATTTAGATTACAAACATAAAAATTAAATTAACTAAATCAGCATAAGCGTAGCTGATAGAAAGGAATATATGAATAACGAGGGGAATGGAGAAGGCACCATCGTTGGCGCCAATGTAAAACTTCAAGGGACAATTTCTGATAACAACGACATCGTAATCCATGGCGCGGTTGATGGCGAGGTAATTTCTGAAAAAAATATTAACATCACTCCATCGGCAGTAGTCAAGGGACCAATTAAGGGTATGATAATCACTGTCGCTGGCACGGTTGAAGGTGATATTGAGGGCACGGAAAAAACCGAAATTCTGCCAACTGGAAAAGTTATCGGCAGTATTAACACTAGCGAACTGATTATCCAATCGGGCGCGATTTTCAATGGCGAATGCAAGATGACGGAAGAAAACAAAACGATGCGAGAAACAAAATCCGAACCAGTCAATGGCAAGTCAAAAGAAAAAGAAAATTCCAAGCCAGCCGACAAGGACCAACAAGAAGAAAAAAAAACCAAGGAAATGGAAGAAGCCACTGATGCGCAAGAAGTAATTGACGATTTTGAACTGGACTAAAAAGTAGGCATTAAACGGTTCTAATTATGTATTACTATATTTTTATGCCCCCTGAGGACCGCAAAACAAAACGGCTTTACGAAAAAATTAAACTTAAAATTGGGCTTCTTGGTATTAGCGGGGAAATGGTTCAAAACACACCGCTTCGAACTGTTGAGGAGCTTACTGAACTAGGGCTAACAAAAGGATATAATACTATCATCGCTATTGGCAAAGACAGTTTTATTAATAAAGTAGCTCATTTTTTAATTAACATATCGCTAGCGCAAGGAAAAGAAAATATCACATTTGGCGCTATTCCAATTGAATATAATGAATCAAAAATTTCCCAAATGCTCAAAATTAACAATTTGAATGAAGCGATTGAAAATCTCCGCAATCGCCATTTAAAAAAATTTGATGTGGCGTTGATTGAGCCCAATAAATTTTTTATCTTGCCAATTGAAGTATGTAAAAACAAACCATTTTACTGCAACCTTTCCACTAAAACATATTTTATTAAAACCTTAGCGAAAAAAATTAAAATCACCCCCTCGCTTAGATGTAAAATAATGGATATCCGATCGATCCCGAATTTATTTCAAAAAGCAACTAAATTTTTATTTTCAGCTCCGCGAGATGATAAATATACCTCATCTTTTCGTGCCAAATCATTCAGCATCGAATCAAACGAACTAATTCCAATTCAAATTGACAACGAAATTTTGGCAAAAACTCCGATCAAGCTTCACACTATTCCCAAGCTCTTGCAACTTATCGTTCCCCGTGATAAAATAAGTGTAAGAAATAACTAACAAACTAAAATTCAGAGTTATATAATCAATGAAAGGATTAGGTTTCCCAAGCTCCAACTAATTGACGAAGGAGGTGCGCAATGCGGAGTGGTAGATACCTACAAAGCCATATCTCTCGCCAAAGAGAAAGGTCTTGATTTGGTGGTGGTCAATCGCAACGTCTATCCGCCGATCGCCAAATTTCTGGATTGGGGCAAATATCAATATCAAATTCAAAAAAGCAAAAAAAAATCATTTCGTGCTGAAATCAAGGAAATTCAGCTTAAAATAAAAATCGAAGAGCATGATTTTCAGACCAAAGCGAAACGAGCAGAAAAATTTTTACAAAAATACGGTAAAATTAAAGTAGGCGTAATGCTTCGTGGCAGAGAAAATATCTATCCCCAAAAAGGTGAAGAATTGCTAAAGAAATTTTGTGAAAGTTTGGGCGCGACTTTTGAGCTTTATCCCAAAAGACAAGGAAGCCATTTCACTTCGATTATTAAAAAATAATAATTTGAAACTTAAAAACAGATGAAAAATAAAACCAACAAAACAATTTCAAAAAGAGTACGCGCCACCAAACGAGGTAAACTTATGCGAATGGCGCAATCAACCCAACATTTAGTCAGCCGTAAAAAACCAAGGCAAATGAAAAATGCCGGTAAAGCTGTATGCATTAAAAAGGGAATGGCAAAAAAATATATTAAACTGATATGAGAGCAAAAAAATCAACTGTTGCCCACAAAAAGCATAAAAAAATCCTCAAGCTCACTAAGGGTTTTAAAGCCACGCGAAGCCGTGTATTTCGCATGGCAAAACAAGCGTCAATTCGCGCCGGGCAATATAGCTATCGTGATCGCCGAGCTAAAAAAAGAAGTATGCGCCGATTGTGGATTGTGAAAATAAATGCTGCTCTTATGCCTTTTGAAATTAAATATTCCCGCTTTATTAAAATTTTAAAAGATAAAAAAATTGAGTTAGATCGCAAAATCCTCGCTCAATTAGCTGAGTTCTATCCAGACGAATTTAAAAACTTGATCGAAAAAGCGCGCAAATAACCGCGCCAATTACCACTAAACCAACCAACTTCCAACCCCCATGGTTGGAAGTTTTGGGTTTTGGAATATAAAAAGCAAGCCCGAAGGGCTTGTCAAAATGATTATACTATACGATTATGCAAAAACAACGCCACCACCGATCGTAAGCCTGCATTGGCATTGAAAAATATACGGCTAGCCAATGTGCTTGCTTGCTATGTTATAAAAAATACTCCTCAAATCGTCTTCTTGCGTATCTACGTACAAACCATTACCTATGCCATAGCATTTGAAGCCAAGGCTTTCGTTTAGCTTGGACGCTTTTGCACTTAACGCATAATGTTGCAGTTGGATAAATTTTGAGTCGTTCGGGGTTAATGCTGGTTCTGCACGATTCGCAGGTTCCGTATCTATTTCTTTTGATCGCTTTAAGCGCGCGCTTTAATTCTTTTCTGCCCCGCAAAAGATTTTTTTGCAAACCTAAACTCTCGTTGTATTCTTCTATCTCTAGGATATTGTCGTCTTCACTGATTCCATAATCAGGAAATTTTTTAACCTTAGCTAAAAGCTTCTCTGTTTGCTCAATCTTTTTCTTTATATCTTCTGCCAGTTGCGCTAAATCATTTTGTTCCATAGCTTTTCAATTATATTTAAAAATTAAATCGGTGGGGATTTCATCTAAATTTTTACCTTCCATTTGTATATCATTATGATTTATTGTCTTTATTTTGTCAAGACCGAATTTATGTTCTATAATAGATTTATGGAACTTATTATTGATTTGGGAATTATTTTTGTGATTGCGTCAATTTTTGGTTTAATCATTAGGCAACTCGGGCTTCCACTGATTATCGCTTATATTATGGCTGGCGTTTTGTTGGGCGACAACGCGCTTAAAATTGTCACTGACCGCCAAATAATTGAAAATTTATCAACGCTTGGAATTGTGTTGATGCTTTTTATTGTCGGGCTCGAGCTTGACTGGAAAAAAGCGCGCGACTTTGCGCGGTCTGCGACCGTTATCGGCATTGGGCAAATTATCATCACCGGCATAGTCGGATATTTTATTGCTAACTATTTTGGTTTTTCAAGTCGGCTGGCGCTCTACACCTCCCTCACTTTAACTTTTTCCAGCACTGTTATTGTGATAAAACTTTTAAGCGACAAACGAGATTTAAATTCGCTTTACGGTCGCATTTCGCTGGGCGTCTTGCTTATCCAAGATATTGTAGCAATTTTAGCTTTGATTTTATTACAGACTACTCATTCTGAATTTGACTATGCCTACTCTCTGGCGCTGGCTGTGATAAAACTTGGCGCGCTGTGTATAATGCTATATTTCTCGCAAAAAATTGTGCAGAAAATTTTTAAATCAATGGCTGAGTCGTCCGAACTACTACTCATCTCATCAATCGGCTGGGCATTTTTAATCGCTCTTATTTCCTACCAATTAAATTTCGGTTTAGAGATTGGCGCGTTTTTAGCTGGAATTTTTTTAGCCACACTCCCCTATCGCCTAGAAATCACCGCTAAAATTAAATCTATTCGCGACTTTTTTGTCACTTTGTTTTTTGTTACTTTGGGATTAAACTTTTCGCTAGATTTTGAAAGTTTTAACTTTTCCCATGCCAGCGCTTTAATCGTTTTTGTGATTTTAGGACAAACCATTATTACAATGATTATAATGGGATTTTTAGGGTTTAGAAAACGAACATCCTTTCAAACTGCGCTAGCTTTATCGCAAGTTTCAGAATTTTCATTTATCATTATTAGTTTAGGGCTATTAAAAGGAGACCTTAGCCAGCCAGAAGCATCGCTTTTAATGTTTGTGGGAATTGCCACAATCATTATTTCAACCATTTTAATCGAAAATACTGATGCAATTTATTATCATATTGGAAAATACTTAAAAATTTTTGAAAAAAAATCTGGAACATTACAAAACGATTCAATCAATATCCCCTCTGATTTTAGTAATCATATTGTAATTTTTGGCGCTGATCACATTGGTAAAAGAATTCTCGCCAGTTTATTTCGCCAAAAACAAAAAATTTTAGTAGTGGATTTCAACCCAGCAGTCATCAAAGAATTGCAGGAAAACGAGATCCCGGCGGTCTACGGAGATATGGGAGATCCGGAATTTATTGTCGCGCTAGGGCTGGAAAGATGCCAGCTAGTTATTTCTACCACTCACGATTTTTATGACAATATGCGCCTAGTGAAAAAAATCAATTTTATCAATCGAAATTGCAAAATATATGTTTTAGCCAATAATCCGGAAGAAGCGATTGAATTTTATCGCGCTGGCGTTGAAAGAGTCGTCTTGCCTTCAAATCTCACCGGTGATATGATAAGCGAACTAATCGGAAAATCAAGCCACTACCAGCGGTTCAATATCCAAAAACATATCAAAGAATTAAAAATACAAAGTAAAAAAATTATTGCAAAATAATGTTTTTAAATATAATTAAATATATATTTGAATTGGTAAAAACAGCAGCTGTAATGCTCCTGATCGCTTTTATCATTCAAACTTTTTTAATCCAAACTTATATCATTGACGGGATTTCAATGGAGCCAAATTTTCACACTGGAGAATATATTATCATTGATAAAATCTCGTACAAATTTTCTCCGCCCAAGCGGGGCGAAGTGGTGGTCTTTGATCCGCTTGAATCGCCCGACAGTTACATTAAACGGATTATCGGCTTGCCCAGAGAATCAATAAAAATTACCAACCGCGCTATTTATATAAACGACCGAAAACTCGACGAGCCATACTTGGCAGAATTAACCGAAACTCTTACCACTAGTCAAACATTTAACGGAAAATCTTACACCTTGCGCGACAATGAATATTTTGTGCTCGGGGACAATCGTCCCAACTCAAAGGACTCTCGCTCGTTTGGCGCGATAAAAATCAATCAAGTCAAAGGTCGCGCCTTGTTAGTTTTTTTTCCTTTCCACAATTTCCATATCATCTAAAATTTTTACCAATAAAAATTTTGAAAGTTAAATCTTGGGTTTTAAATTAAAAATATGCTGGCTAAAATTTTAGTTGATCAAAAAACCAAGGGACAATTTGACGAATTTGATTATAAGGTGACACCCGGCATATTGCCAGATTTATCGCAGGATCAATTTGTTGAAGTCAATTTTGGTGGCAAAAAAAAATTGGGGATAGTATCGAGCATTGCAAAAAAAACAAGCGATCACAAATTAAAACCAATTGAAAAAATAGTTTATCCGGGACTTAAAATTTGTGCTTGGCAAAAACAACTCGCCAGATTTATCGCGCTTGAATATGCCACTAGTTTTTCGCAGGCGATTTTTTCAATTATTCCCCCACTTGCCAGGACTTTTTTTTATTCCAAGAGCCAGTCAGTTTCTACTGCCTATTCCGAAGGCTTTGTCATCAAATCAAAACTTGATCGTTTTTTATATTTTAGAAAAATTAAAACCAAAAAAATTATTATTTTTCCGGAAATTATTGAAGCGAAAATTTACCAAAAATATTTTGAAAAAAACGCTATCATTTTTCACTCTGGCTTAAATTTAAAGAAAAAATCGGAAATATTTATTCGTAGCCTTAATGGAGATTACCAAACAATTATCGGAACCTATTCAACCATGTTTTTGTCTTTTTGCAATCACTGCCTAATTATGGAAAGCTATTTAAGCCCTATGTACGAAAAAGACAACTCGCCTAAATATAATGTTTTAGAGCTAGCAAAAAAGTTAGCCAGAGTAAGGAAATTAAGAATTATTTTGGCAGACGACACGGTTGACCTTTTAAAACCAATACCGTTTCGCCCAACATCATGCAATATTAAATACCACCTTTCGATTAGCCCGCAAAAATTATTAGCCACTATTGATTTCATTGGTAAAAATCTAGTTTATTTTCCCACAACGTCTGGCTACCGCTTGATAAAATGCGCCACTTGTCAACAAATAATAAAATGCGCAAAATGCCATAAAATCTTGTCAAGCAACGGAGATTTTATACCACTGGTGTGTAATTATTGTGGAGAAACACAAAACCAAAGCAGACTCTGCCCGAAATGCCACAGCGCAAAATTAATATATTTAGCCCCAGGAATCAAAACCATTTTTAAGAGACTTGAAACAAAAAAATTTATTTTATGCGATCGCAACACAACCAGCCTACCGCCCAATTTTACCAATGTGATAGGCACGAACCGTATCTTTTCTTTTCCAATGAAAAAATTTGACTCTATTTGGGCGTTTATTCCCAATTATTATTTTCACTTGGCTAGCTTTCGGCAAAAAGAAAATATCGCTTATCTAGTTAATCGATTGAAAAATTTGACCAAAAATTTGAATATAGCTGTTTCTAGCAAAACACAAATTCGATTTTTACGCGAAGCATTATCCCCAAATTTTGCTTCCCAAGAGTTAGAATTAAGAAAAAAATATCATTTTCCGCCGTATTGGAATCTGTGGGTATTAAGAAGTAAAAATATTTCGCTTGGCTTATTTAAAAAAATCGTTTATAATTTAGAAAAGGAATCGTCAGTTGAGTTCATACATAAAAACTTTAAGGGTGGGCAAGCAGAGGTCTATCTAAAAGCGCCAAAAGTTTATCAACTAAAGTACGATCGAATCGTTCCGCTTATAGCGGAAAAAAATAACGAGATATTGTAAATGAAAATTCTATTTGTCAGCGAGGTTTATCACCCGATATTAAACGGCGTGGTAATTTCAATGGACTATTTTAAACGAGAACTAGAAAGGCAGGGGCATAGTGTTTTTATACTGGCGCCATATAATTATCGCGATGGAAACGATGAAAAAAATGTTTTTCGTGCGCCGTCATTGCCACTAAGTCGATCATTGGATTATTTTCTCGCATTGCCCAACTGGATAACTCTGGAAACTGCCAAACACCTAAAACCCGATATTGTCCACTCGCATCATATCTGGCGGATGGGCGCGTTTGGGCAAAAGATTGCGGCTGAGCTCGAAATTCCGTTTGTGCAAACTTATCACACATTAATGGAATCGTATGTCCATAAAATAAAATTGCTCCGTTATCTGCCATTTACAAAAAATCTCACCAAAGCATATATCATCAACCATAGTCGTAAATTTTGCAATCAGGCACAAACGGTGATTTCGCCATCTTGCGCTATGAAAAAAATTTTAAAAAGCTATAAAATTACTGCGCCGATTGAAGTAATTTCAACTGGAATAAATCCTGATTTATTTAAATTTAAAAATAAAAGTAAAATTTATCAAGAATTTAAAATTCCTCAAAATAATAAAATTTTAACCTTTGTCGGACGGCTGGCGTATGAAAAAAATGTTTCGATGCTACTTAATGCTTACAAACTAATCGCCAGCGAATGTCCAGCTACCACTCTACTTATTCTTGGCGACGGTCCGCAAAAAACAGAATACGAAAATCAAGCCAAAAAATTAGGGCTGGAAAAAAAAGTAATTTTCACTGGTTTTATTGACCCGCGAAAAACCAAAGACATTTTCTGCTCCAGCGATTTATTCACCTTTCCTTCCGTTACTGACACGCAAGCTATCGTTATTTTAGAGGCTATGATCGCTGGCGCTGTGCCGGTGGCGGTCAACAAACTCGGTCCAACCGACTTTGTGAAAAATGGCTACAATGGTTATCTTACTTCAAACAACCCCACCAAGTTTTCACAAGCTGTTATTAAACTAATAAAAAATCCAAAAATTCACCAGCGCTTTCAAACTGAAGCCAAAAGAACAGCCCTTGGCTTTACAATTGAAAAACAAACTGCTAAACTTATTGAACTATACCAGAGAATGGTTAGCAAAAAAAGGTAAATCGTATCGTGAAAAATCTCAAACTCATAACGTATCCTCACCTCGCATTAAAAACCAAATCAGCAAAAATTTTGGTTTTTGATGATGAGTTAAAAAAAATTATCGCTCAAATGAAAAGCATAATGCATGCCGACAAAGGCATTGGGTTAGCTGGTAATCAAGTAAATATCTTAAAGCGCATAATTATATTTTTGTCAGATCCCGGCGATTCAGCAAGCGAAACAATCACGCTTATTAATCCAAAAATTATCAGCGCGTCAAATGAAACAAAAATCGATAAAGAGGGTTGCTTGTCTTGCCCAAAAAAAGAAGTAGAAATTGAGCGCGCGATAAAAATTACAGTTTTGGGAAGAAACGAAAATAATAAGCGACAAAAGGTTAAAGCTAAGGATTTATTAGCTCGCTCAATTCAGCACGAAATTGATCATATCAATGGAAAATTGATTTTGGATTATGAGAAAAATTAAAATCACACTGCTTGGACACGGACTTTTTATGGACACAATCCGTGATGCGATTAAAAAAAATTTTACAATAATAAAGAAAAATCCAGATCTATATTTAGTAGCAAACTATGGTCGTAAAATCTCAAAACAGGAGCTTGATAAAAATACATATATCAATGTCCATCCGTCTTTGTTGCCAAAATTAAAAGGCGCTACGCCGATTCAGACAGCAATCTTGCAAGGCGACAAGATAACCGGTTTTACCATTATAACAATGGACGAACATATTGACCATGGAAAAATAATTTCCGCAGGAAAAATCAATATCGCGCAAGGCGATGATTATGACACGTTGGCAAAAAAAATTGCATTGGTATCAGCCAATAACCTAATAAAAATCATTCCAAAATTTATAAATAACGAAATTAAATTGCGATCGCAAGATGAATTAAAAACGTCTTGGACAAAAAAAATTTCCGATCAAGATCGATTGATTTCGCCAGGCGAGCTTAAAAAAAATCCCCATCAAGCTTGCGCGCGCGTCCGCGCGCTTTACCCTAAGCCAAAAGCTTATTTAATGCTGAATAATAAACGACTGCTTATCCACAAAGCAAAAATTGAAAATGCTAGATTTGTTCCGCTATTTGTTCAGATAGAAGGAAAAAAGATAATGCCTTGGCAAGATTTTATCCGTGGCTGGCATGGCAAAAACATTTTTGATTGACACTTTTTATAAATTTTAGTATAATAAACATATGCTAATTATTAGATTACAAAGAACCGGGAAAAAACACGAACCTCATTTTCGCATAGTTGCGGCTGACAGTCGCAGGCATGTGAGCAAGAATTCGATCAAGGTTTTGGGATATTTTAACCCCCGCACCAAGCAGTTAAAATATGATGAAAAAGCAATTTTAGAATTATTGGGATTTGGCGCTAAAGTTTCAAATCGAGTAGCGCGATTACTCGAGAATAAAATCAAACACAAAACTTTAAAACCAATTAATCACCCTGAAAAAAAAGCTAAAAAAATTAAAACAAAGGAAACAAAAACAGAAAAGTCGGCTACAGAAGAAACGATAGCCAAAGAAAAAGAAACAACCTCCGTAGAAATTAAAGACACTGAAATTCCCGATGGGGCGCCTCTCCCAACACTTACACTCTAATACGCGCGACTATTTGTGATAAAATTAAAATAATAATCAGATATGGATATACAAATCAAGCAACAGTCAGGGTCGAGCTGGTGTTGAAATAATTTTTGTTAGGAGCAGAAAATGTCAGAAATTCAAGACAAAGAGTTTGTTGAGTATATTGTCAAAGCGATTGTGGAGTTTCCTGATGATGTTACCGTTGACCGAAAAGTTGACGAAATGGGTGTTCTTATCTCGTTGGGTGTCAATCCAAGCGATATGGGCAAAATCATCGGCAAGGAAGGTCACACAGTCAATGCTCTGCGAACACTACTTAGAGTTATGGGTGCAAAAAGCAATGCTCGCATCAATTTGAAGATTCTCGAACCAGAAGGTTCTGAGCGCCCTCAAAGACGGATAAGCGAGGATGATTCTACCACCACCCCACTTGAAGAAAAAGCTACCGAAGTAGTTTAAATTTAAAAACAAAAAGTCGACTTGCATAAGTCGGCTTTTTGAGATTTGTCAAATTTGTAATATAATATACTTATGAAAACATTTATTATCCTGACACTTTTTCCAGAAATCTTTGATGGATTTTTAAAAGCGTCGCTAGTAAGACGAGCTACTAAAAAACAAATCATTAAAATCAATATTGTTAATTTGCGTTTTTTTGGTTTAGGAACTCGTAAGCAAGTTGACGACCGACCGTATGGCGGAGGTCCGGGAATGATTCTAAAAGTTGATGTGCTAGACAATGCAATTCAAAGCATAAAACAGAAATACCCCGGGGCGAAAACAATCTTGCTTGACCCCAAAGGTAAAATTTTTTCACAACAAAAAGCCAAACAATTAGCCGGGAATATGCAGGATCTTATTATTATTTGCGGACGGTATGAGGGTTTTGACGCAAGAATAGATAAACTGGTGGATGAAAAAATATCTATCGGAAAATTTATTTTAAACGGCGGAGAAGTTGCGTCAATGGTAATTGTAGAAACAACCGCGCGACTACTACCTAATTTTTTAGGCAAAAAAGAAGCGCTTGAAAATGAAAGTTTTAACGAAAATAATTTAGAGCACCCCCAATATACCCGTCCAGAAATTTATCAAAAAATGAAAGTGCCAAAAATTCTGCTTTCTGGCGATCGTCAGAAAATTACTAACTGGCAAAAGAATCATATGTGCCCACCCCAAAATTGACAAATGAATGAAAATTTCCTATAATAATGAACTATATGGAAAAAAATTTGTTTTTATTTTTGAAAAAAAATATCGGTTGCCCGATTTGTAAACACCCTTATCCATTTTCTGGTTTTCAGTACCAAGGTGTAGTTGATAAAAAAGTCATTTTCCTCTGCCAATGTAAAAATCATCGTAAAAAAATTAAATCATACCTTATCATTAACCAAATTGAAATTAAATGAAAAAAGCTAATCTAAGCGCCAGTGTCAGGGATGCAACGCGACAAGCAGTAAGAACAATTCGCCAAGAAAAATCAATCCCAGCTATTTTGTATGGAAAAAATATCAAGAATATTAATCTCAAAATTGCTGAAAAAAATTTGACGGAATT
>PFTZ01000094.1 GCA_002789815.1 Candidatus Berkelbacteria bacterium CG_4_9_14_3_um_filter_39_23 | reverse complement strand
GAACGGAAGCAGTCGGGCAAAAATTCCTTCCCCCCAACCCCCTTCCTTTTTGCCCGCCTGCTTGGGCTTCGCCCCCAAAACTTTCGGGCGGGACTTAAAATTGGTGGTTAAGAATCAAAGCTATATTTTTGCTCTCGTTTTTGAAAGGCCTCTTTTCCTCCCTCAAGCACTTCGCAAACATGCTGACGAATACCTTTCCTAAATAATATAGCTTTTTCTTGGGCTTCCTGCAATTCAAAGGTATTCTCCAATGCACCGGAAACATACTCAAATTTATACTTCTTATTTTCGCGTCCTCTCTCCTGTCCATCTTGATTAGCTACGATTACCTCTTCGGCATCCGCACCAACTGCCAAATTGGGATTATGTGTAACAATAATAATTTGTCTGTGCTTCTTCTTTTTCTTCACAAAGGAAACAAGATCTTCATAAACTGACCTGTTATCTAAATCATCTTCGGGTTGGTCAAGAAGTATTGGCCACTCCTCGTTGCTTAAATCAATCAGAAGTCGCAAAAGGACAAGTCCCTTTTTGCCAGGAGACATTTTATCGAGCGGATCATTCTTGTAGGAAATTTTAAAATCCAAATCAAAATAGTCGTCCAAAACTTTCACAATAGCGTCTTTAGCCGATTTATTTTTGACGGTTTTTATCTTTCCATCAACTACAGCGTCAAAAACATCTGAAATGAAAGTTATATGGGTATTTGGATCATATTGGTATTCGTACTCATCTTTCCAAGCAACGCCGTTAATAATTCGTTTAATATCCTGCTTATTCAAACAGCTATTTATAACAACGTCGTTAAACCTTTGTTCGTTAAAACCAACCGAGACATTGAGAGAGATATCCTCAAAATTATTCTCATATTTTTTAAATTCATTTCTCGTTGTATCGTAAACGCCAAAAATGTTCTTATATATCTCAACTAGAGATTTCTTTTCTTTCTCATAATTGCCCTTTTTTGATTCAAGGCTTTTCTTTTCAAGAGCGATTTTATCTAGCTTTTTTTGTTCTTCCTTGACAGCGTCGTTCTTTTTTCTTAATTCGTCCTGCAGTTTAACTTTTGCCATGAACGGCACGAGGTCTTTCTTAATCTTCTCTAGCTCCTTTTTTCTAGCTTCAACTTTTGCGTCAATAGAGGTCGTGATTTTAGCCACGGAAGCAAGAAGATCCGTTTTGATTTTATTCAACCCATCAAATTCGCGCGTAAACTCGTCTTTGATCGTCTCGTTTCCAATATAAACAGCCTGCTCATCCCTCAATTCTTCCAAGCTCACTAATTGTTGCGTTATATTTTGCTTGAATACGGCAAGGCTCTTTTTATCTTCAGACAAAATCGCAATGCCAGTTGTCGCTTCCTTTTCTTTGCTCAAAAGCTGTTCATAGTCTTTGATTTCTTGTTCCGAAAGCCCAGATTTATTTTTAATTTCGTCTGCCTCTTTCTGTAATTGGACAAGATATTTTTTGATACCCTTTTCTTCTCCGAGTTGCTTAATGATTTCCTCGATTTCCGCAATTTCCTGTTTGAGTTGATATAAATTAGTAACGCTAACGGGGATTGATTTGGAAAAGCCCTTTATTTGCAAAAGATTGCTTTCGTATTTATCTCTTACGGCTTCATCCTGCAATAAAACATCTCTGACAAACTTATTCAGTGTTTCTCGGCTTTTAACATTTTTCTCCGAAAGTTTATTAAGATAATTTTGCGGTATGTATAAAATTTTTCTTTCGTTTTCATTAGTGTTACCCTCAACGCTTTTGAGATAGGTGCTTTCGCCGTCCGCCCACATAACTTCAAAATTAAAATCGGGCGAGTCATCAAAATTATATTGTGTAGCGGTGGGGTGATCGGCAAACCTATTTTCAACTTCCTGAGAGTCAATCGTCTTTGCCGTGTAGTACAATAATAAAGATTTTCCTGTTGATTTTCCGCCGATTATCGCTACAAGGTTATGGTTAATTTCGATAGCGTCAGCCGAAAAATTATCTTGACCAGTGTTATCAATAAACCGAACTTTATCAATGAGAAAATAAGATTTTTTTGCTTCCGGCTTTTCATAGCCAAAAGCAATTCTATCAACAGGTTCAAAAAGTATTTGCCTTAACCCTTCAAAAATTGTGTCCGCCTTGAGCCAAGTTATATCTTTTATAAGCGTGTCGTCTTTTTTGTATTGCTTGCCTAGGAAATTTTCACAATCATCAAAAGAATGACAGTCAGAGGTGGCAATTACTGGTTTCGGGATAGCTTTGATTGTTTTGTCCTCATAACGATCCGTTTTCAAAAAGTATTCCTGATCTTGTTTGCGTCCAAAGAAAAAATCACAATCTTTATCTACCTCATCAGACAACCCCATTTTTCTGGGGGATTGTGTATTTGCTCGTATGCCACCATTTCCATTTGAAGCCCCAACGATTAAATAAGGCTTATCATTTCCAAAAGTTTCTTTTAGGGCTTTTTTGAGCTTGTCCAAGGAGATACAGGCCTTATCGTAGCCCAAGGAAGATAAATCTTCTGGTGTACAGTGATAATGCGAACCATTGCTTTTGGTATTGGCAGTTTCCAGCTTTGAGAGAAATGTTTTTATGTCTTCAATTTTACATTTGTTGTCAAAAATCAAATGGATGTTAATTTCCTCGCTGTCCGTGTTAGTGCTTATATCAAGTCGAAACTCTATATTTGGAAAGAAAACCCTATCCTTAAAATTTTTATTGGATTTTATTTTCTCAATGAGTTTTACATAGCCATCAATAGAAAAATAATCGGCGATGCCAAAAACGGAAACATCAGAATCTTTAAGACAATCAACAAATTTATCCCAAACATCAACGCCGTCCTCGGCCTTATACTGGTCGGAAAGTTTTGTTTCGGGAGTATGGATTTGTAAATCCCACTTTCTCCAAACTGATCCTTTTGTAAGATAATTTGCCATAGTATTATTCCAAATCTAACTTCTCCCAATCGCTCCAATCGTTCTTTTCGCACTTATCCCAATTATACACTGATTTTTGATTTATTTTCCAGCCGTCGCTTTTTTCAATCACAATGCCCCCGAAAAGTTTTTTACCTTTTTGTTCTTTGATATATTCCTGTAATTTTTCAGCTTTTGCTTTTGTGTATGATCCGCCCTGCTGGTCGTTCATGTCTTTCGTTTCAAAAATTCCAAGTCGTCTGTCAGCTAATTGCACAAGATAATCGGGGTAAAAAGTATGGATAACTCCTGCTGGATACTCGTATTTAATGCCGAAATAATCCTGTTTATTTTCGCCGTTTTTCCACCACCAAACTATTTTGTCGCTGTTCTCGGCTAAAAACTTTTCAAAATTCTTTTCGGGCGTAAAACGGCCTATACTTAAATAGCATGGTTCATAAACATATTTTTTATAATCCGCGCGCTCATCGGCATATTGATTAAAAAAGCTATCTTTGGCAATTTCAAAATCGTACCATTGCTCGCTTTCTTCAACTTTTTTCAAGATTTCTTTCTCCCGCACTGTTTTATATTTTTCAATCGCACTCGCCAAAATTTCCTCAAACTTTTTTCTGTTGCCGTTATGCGCAAAAATCATCTGCACGATTATTATTTCTTCCGGCCACGCTTTTGCGCCGAGATATTTTCTAAACCACGAGTAAATCGCCGTTTTCACGGCAGGCACAGACCTTTTGACATTCTTAAATGAGCCGAGATGATTTTTGATTATCTGTTCAAACAACGCCTGCAAATCGTTTCCGGCGATTGTCAGCCGAGCGCGCGCTTCGGAATCAATTTTGCCCTCAATTTCGTCAAAACTTTTTCCCTCAATTTTGGCGTTGACGATAATATCTTGCTGATATTTTTTGACATCAAGTACCACGCCTTGCTTTTCAAGTTTTTCAACATTTTGAGCAAACAAGGTATGATCGTCCTTCAAGCCAAAATACTCGCACGCAGTTTTTTCAAACACCGGCGAAAAACTGGAAGTAATGTCGCCGTAATCGGCGCGCGACTTGTAATAAGAAGTCAGTTTAATGTCCTTGTAGTCCGTTTTTCTTGTCGCTTTGAGGTGCTTGATGATATTCGGATTATATTCTTCTTTTTTGACGATTATGCTTTGGACATTTGTAAAAATATAGCCGCGATTCAAGTCCTCATTCGCGTAATGCTTTTGCTCCGGCATGCGCAAAATGCGTCCGACAGTTTGGATTTCAAAGGTTTCGCTGTGCGATTCTCTAAACTTTACTAAAATATGAGCGCGCGGACAATCCCAGCCGGTATCAATCGCTTGCTTGAATATCAAAAACTCAATTTTATTATCGGGTGCGGCAATGTCGTCTAAATCTTCCGACTTTTTATCCGCCGTCCACTCGGCAAGTTTGCCGTTTTTTTCCGTAATTTCTTTATTCGCAAAAAATCTTTTTACCGCTTTCTTTTTGTCATCGCCGGCGTCCGCGTTTGGTATCTGTATCAAAACGAGAGGATTGATAATTGATTGATTGGCTTCAAAAAGTTTTTTGATTGCCAATCGCTTTTTATATGCCGTTTCCAAAACCAGCTCCTGCGAATCAACCTCGTTGTCGGTTATTTCGTCAATTTTTTCATTGATAATCAACTCTTTTTTAATCATTCCTTCGTCAATGACTTCCTTTGGCTCAACAAAAACAAAACCGGCCGTTCCGCGCGCCAAATCCCTCGGATCGGGTTTTATTTTCGGCGTTGCGCTCATTTCCAAAATCACATCGGCGTTGATTTCGTCCCGCAGTTCGTTGGTTCTTTCGGCAGTCGCGCCGATATGGCTTTCATCAATAATCAAAATAACTTTTCGCTGTTCTCTTGTTTTTGCCAGCACATCTCGGAAATTCAATTTTTCGCCGTCTTTCATCAAAACATTTTTCCAGTCGCTGGTTTCTCGGTCTTTGCTCCGCAATTTTTCCCAATTTACCACGACAACCTCGTTGCGGACAACCCGCTCGCGTCCGCCGGTAAATTCTTCCTCAACCAGCGAAACTCTCGGCGCGCCGCCAAAAACCCGCTCCAAACTATGCTTGCTCTGCAAATGTAAATCGCCCTTGCCGATACTCACCCAAACAAAACATAAATCCGTTTCCGGCAATTCTCTGATTATTTCTTCAATAAATTTTGCGGTCATCAAAGTTTTTCCGCTTCCGGTGGGGGCTTGAAAAACGCAAACCTTTTTCTGCTCATTTTTTGAAAGAAGCGTTTTGAAAACGGCAATAAGCTCGCCGACCGCCTTTTCCTGATATTGTTTCAAGTTAATATTCATAAATTTGTTCATAAATATCTAATATCTTTTGCGGGATCGGCTCTAAACTTACGCCTTGCCAATCCGCAAAATCGTTTTTATCCAAACCCAACGGATCAAACGTAAAGCAATACAAAATCTTTTCGCCTTTCATTTTATCCATTTCCTTTTTTAATTGCTCCAAGCCGTCTTGTTCCAAAGCGTAATATACGGCCATTATCCGTCCGTTTTGTTCAAAAATATGATAATCGGGTTTAGCTTTCACTTCGTCAAAAATTCCTTCTCGCAAACAAAGCATTTCCGTGCATTCGCGAGTAATGCGTATTTTCAATTCATCTCGGCTGATAGAATTTTTTACAAACGCAGTTTTGAAGTATTTTATTCCCGCTTTAGCCTTTTTTAATCTGGGGTATAAATATTCATCAATAATTTTACCATTTCCGTTTTCCTTGTTATAGGTACATAAAATAAATTTTCTATTGCCTCCGTCATCATCATTAACCAATGCTGTGGCAACGCCTGTCGTACCCGAACCGGCGAAAAAATCCAAAATTATAGATTCTTTATTTGGATATAATTTTATGATTCTTTTCAACAAAGAAACTGGTTTTTGGGATAAAAAATTAACATACTCATCAGAGCCACCTTGCAAAGGTTTGATTTCCTCATCTACCCATAAATCAGAAAGTAATCTACCCTCTGTTTCAGATAAATATTTTTTAAGCCGATATTGACCGCCTTTTGTTTTATAAATACGACCATCTTTCCAAAACTGCTCCAATGTTTCTTTTTTATACAACCACTGATCTGTAACTCCGTGAAATTCAAATGACTTTCTTTTGGCGTTCCTTTGTGTACCGCCAGCAACTAACGCAACGGTTTGATAAGGCCCTTTGCCATTATCATCATCGTGGTTAAAAGATTTTTTATAATTCTCTGTTAATGCTCCCGCGAATTTAT
>PFTZ01000112.1 GCA_002789815.1 Candidatus Berkelbacteria bacterium CG_4_9_14_3_um_filter_39_23 | reverse complement strand
TGTTGTTGAATGCGCTTTTAAGCCAAAAAAAATCAGCAATACCCAAGTTCTATAATAAAATTAATGTTTCAAAATAAAAAATTCAATAATCTGTCAACATTTGAGGAACGGCTCAAATATCTTGAGGACAATTTAGCGCAAGTCCAAGCGTCAACCAAAACGTTTTTCAAGTATTTTAGCCCAATTCACAACAAGCTTCGCGCGTCTTTCAAGCCGTATTATTTTTGGCATCTGGTCAGATATTCATCGCTTGTTCATTGGCTTATTTTAATTCTAACTTTTATTTATTTGATTGCCTTAATTGTTGCCCTTACTTCTACTCAATATCTTTTGTAAATCAACTTTTTAATTTGTTCACCTATCAAGCAAGCACATTTTAAGACAAGTTCAGGTTAAAGATTTGCCGACAAACTTGCTAAAGCGCGTTGGTGTTTTTTGAATAAAAATAAATTGCGATTGCCAATAAAACAGCTAAATAAATAATGTATTTAATAATTTTACCAGTAATCATTCTGGCTAAATATCCAGCGATAAAACCAACCACCGCGCCGATGATATGGTCCGAGTTGATTTGACTAAAATCCATTTTATCGGTTTAAATTCCAAAACTTAAATGTATCGGTGTTAAAATATTCTAAAATCCAACTTTTAACCTTTAATATCAGTTCTACTTCGCTCCCAACACCACCAATATCTGATAACCTTCGCCGATTAAACTTTGCGATGCTTCTTTAATTTCTTCTTCGCGATCTAGGTCGTTGGCAACTAAATCAGCAATTTTTTGACTGCCTGATAAATAATAAACTTGCGTTTTTGTATATTTATAATTTGCGTTTGCCACCGCCCCGACTTTATAACCCTTGGCTTCGAGCTCGGTTTTAACTTTGGACGCGTCGCCAGCTCTGCCATTGCCGTTGAGCACGCGGATATTAAATGATTGCTTGCTTATTTCTTGTGCTGTTGTTTTCTCGGTTGGCGGAGCAATTGCCTTGATTTCATTGCTTGATAAATTTGGCTTAGTCGGTTCAAGCGCGGGCTCGTTGCTTTTTGGAGCATCGGTCTGGGCGGTATCAGTTTTTTCCACTTCAAATTGACTAAAGGTTGGCGATTTTTGAAGGGTTGGTTTTTTATTGATTTGCGCTGAAATAATTCGCGTGGTTAGCATAGCCGAAGTAAGCGCCACGATGATAATAGATCCATAAATAAAAACGCCTTTCAAACTCAAATCTAAAAACTCCCACCGTAATTTTAAAATATTCTTTTGCCTGGATAAATGTTTGCCTATCTTGTGGCGAAAAGTTATTAGAGGTGGGTCGTCATTGATTCTGACCCGTCTGATATCAAAATATTTTTGCTCTTCCATGTCCCCTATTTAAAACATTATAGCATACATTACAAAAAAACAAAATCCCCGAACATTTGGGGATTTTGCGCGCTTACCAGCGAAGTCGCGGAATTGATTTAGCGGTAGTTTTGGTTTTGCTTTTTTTGTCAGCAATTTTGGTTGTTTTGCTAACTTGCTGAACCGCGGTTTTTTCACCGCGCGATTTGAAAATATTTATCCGTTTTGATTTTTCATCAAAGTTGACGCTTACATCGTCGCCTTTTTTCCAGCCAAGTTTGTCAATAGCTTTTTTGGGCAATGTGACACAAAAACTATAGTTAGAAAATTTGATAATTTTTCGTTTAGTTCTAGTCATATTTCCTCTATATTTTTAGTATTTAACATATATTGTCTCGACCTATACTTTAAATATATACGGAAGTGTTATATTTGTCAAGTGTCAACAAACTATACTTCAACAAAAAAATTTTGAGATTTGCCCGCTCTTTAGCGATACTTTTCGGGGAGATTCAAATTTTGAGATTTGAGATTTAAATTTTGAGATTAGTTTAATATATCTAATCCGATTTTAGGATTAAAGGCGCGGGTCAGTTTTTTATCGTATCGCCAAATAATTATTTCTGCGGTTGGGCTGACAATGGCAGATTTTAAGTGTCCGCCATAGGTTTTAAAGAGATTGTCAGAAAAAACTGAATGCAAATGAAAATGTATTTCGTCTTTACAAATTGAAATTGTTCCAGACAGCGAAGCGATTTCCAGCTGTTTGTTTAAAGTTATTTCGCTATACTTTTTTCCCTTAGGATCAAAATGTGCTAGCTTTACATTTTTCATCGCGCCAATAGCCTGTAGCCAACCAGCTTTGATATTGTGTTGTTGGCAAAAATAAACTAATTCTGCAATAAAATCCGTTTCTGGTTTAAGTTTAAAAATTTTAGGTTTTAAGTTTTTCATTTTTGTGTAATTTTATATCAATCCAAAATACTGGAAAATAATATATGTGACAATCGGTGGCACAAGGGTTCCCATTGCTAATTGGGTTGGCGTATGGCGATCAAGCGACAGGCGCGCCCACCAGATAACTGGTAAAATTCCAATTAGTGACCAATAAATCGGGCTAATGTAAAAACTCAAAACCGCGACTAAAAAAATAAATCCTTCAGCATGGGCGGAAATTTTCCAGAAAATACTGATAAGACCCGATAAAACCGCAATCGTGATAAGCGATAGCATAATCGCCATAATTGGCTGAATAGAACCAAATTGAGCGACTAATGCGGTTTCAGCAATGTAGATTAAAAACTCAGGCATCAGCACAATCACACGCATTTTTTGCACAGTTTTATTTTTTAAAGTATCGTCTATGCGAATGCCGGTTTCTTCTAAAAGTTTTCTCCAGTAAAAAAGTATGAAATAGTTGAAAATAATTATCGCAAAACTGGCGTAGAACTTATTTGACATCGAAGCCGGGCTATACGAAACACCGATAATTAGAATTAAAGAAATTAAAATATCGGGATTTAAGATAAAGGAAATAATTTTCGCCCAAGTTTTTTTTGAATATGGCATGGTTTGGATGTCAAATGTCAGATTTTAGATTTCAGATGTCAGATGTCAGATATCTGACTTTAATTTTTGATTCTAAATTCTTCAAAGTAAATTTGTTTTTTTGCAATAATGCCTTTGATTTCTTTCTGTCTTGGCGAAAGCCCAGAGCCAGCGGATTTAAATTCCATAAAAATAATTTTATCATTTTCAAACTGAACTCCATCCACCGGGCTACCTAAAAATCTGAAATTTTGGCTGTTATAAGGGAAAATTGACAAAAAGGGCATAAATTGTTCGCTCATTTTTCCATATTTTGATGATAAAGATTTTTTGGAAAATTTTTCTTTTTTGAGAATTTTAACTGCCCGTCGCCACATCAAAAATAAAATTACCGATATGCCAAAAAGACAAATAATTGCCAGCCATAAATTTGATTGAGTAATTTCCAATTTATATTTTACGCAAATTTTCTGATAACGCCCAGTACCCTACCTTGGATGGTCACTTGTTTGACGCGGATGGGCGCGTAATTTGAATTAGCCGGTTGCAAACGGATATGATCCTTTTCTTTGAAAAATCTCTTTAAGGTAACATTTTCATTGTCAAGCAGTGAAACTACGATGTCGCCGTTTTTCGGCTCAACAATTTTTTCTATTATAACATAATCGCCTTCGTAAATCCCATCGTCTATCATTGAGTCGCCACGAACCTTGAGCGCAAAAACATTTGGTTTCATCATATCGCGCGGGATGTTGATTGTTTCATGGGTGCGAATCGCTTGGATTGGGCTTCCGGCTACGACCGTGCCAAGAAGCGGAATACTAAAAGTTCTTTCGTCCCAAGTGGGCGTAAGCTGGATAGAGCGAGCCAAATTTTTAGCGGAAGTTAAATAACCTTTTTCTTTTAGGTTCTGAATATGGTCGGAAATTGTGGCAATAGAGGAAAGCTTTAAGCCACTGGCAATTTCGCGAAAGCTGGGGGCATATTCATGTTTTTCTAAATATGTTTTAACATAATTTAAAATTTGACTTTGCCGTTTAGTGAGTTGCTTGGTTTTTGTTTTATTCATTTGGAGTATTTATGTTTTTTGTTCGTATTTATATTATTACGAACAAATAGCGAACTTGTCAAGGGTGTGGGTAATTTTATTCATATTTATAATTAGTTGCTTTTTGCCAACAAAAAACCGCCCTTATAAGGGTAAGGGCGGGAGAGTGAAATTTAGATATGACGAAACCATAATGTATATGTCGCAATCAGATAATAACTCCTTTTTGAAACTAGAAATTGAATACAGTTTTTCAAGCGATCGTGATCGGTGGCGAATTTTTT
>PFTZ01000056.1 GCA_002789815.1 Candidatus Berkelbacteria bacterium CG_4_9_14_3_um_filter_39_23 | reverse complement strand
ACCTGCTTCTTCTTTCGGCTCGTGTTCTTTAGTTCCTCGCTCCATTTTGTTCTCCTTCCTCCCCTGATTTTCAAGGGGCTTTATTAAATTTTTTTAAAATTCAAACATTTCATATCTAATTCCATTATAAGCCCCCCCCAGCTTGTCAAGGGTGACTGATTTTGATAAAATATAAACCGAGATAAAATCCGATGGGGATACTTTGAATGTCGCTTTTACCCAAAAAATTTCCGGTCGTTATCCGGAAAAATGAGGCAACGGTTTGAAATTTGTTGCCAAAGTAATATGTGCTCTAGGGCTTGCTCCCTCTTGGGTAGATAAATTTTTGACGCCGTTTAACTGAAAATATACTGATGTAAAATACATCAATACGACTAACGCGTCTGTTAAAGCAACGTTGGAAATTATTTAGTCTCGACAAAAATCACAGCCCGGGAATATTCAGCCCCATGCCCTTCATCATATCTTTGGACTTTTCTGCCGCGATTTGCTGGGCTTTTTCTGACGCTTCTTGCGCCACTTTAAGTAGCGCGCTCTCCAATTCTGATTTTTTATCAGCGCTTAAATAATTTTCTCCTATTTTTATCTCAACAATTTTTTGTTCTCCGTTGACCACCACTAAAATTTCACCGTCAGCGCTCTTGGCTTCTATCTCTGTGTCGCGTAATTCTTTTTGCACGGTTTTAGCTTGTTTTTGCAGTTGATATAACTGCTTCATTTTATCGAGCATGTTCCTCCCTTCGGTCGTCAAATGTAAATCTTAAAATTAAAAATTAAAAATGACAATCCAAAGTTTAAAATTCTTTTATCAAATAATACCATTTTTTCGTTAATACTGCAATGACTTTTGAGACCTTAAATAACTTTCGATAAAATCCTGCAATTCTCCATCCAACACTTTTTTAGGATCATTTGATTCAAAACCCGTCCGATGATCTTTGACCATTTGATAGGGGTGAAGAACATACGAACGGATCTGGCTCCCCCACTCAGCTTTTAAATATTCACCCCGCAAATCAGCTAAATGTTCCTTACGCTCGCGCATTTTCAAATCGTTTAGTTTGGCAATAAGCAATTTCATTGCTAACTCTTTGTTTTGAGTCTGGCTTCTTTCGTTTTGGCAAGTAACCACTGTGTTTGTCGGAATATGCGTGATACGCACCGCGCTGTCTGTGGTATTGACCGATTGCCCGCCGTGTCCTTGAGCGTGATAAACATCTATCCGTAAATCTTTATCTGGCACTGCTTCAATATCTTTAGTGGAAATTTCAGGGATAACCTCAACCAACGCAAACGAAGTATGGCGCGCTTTATCAGCGTCAAACGGCGATAAACGGACCAAACGGTGCACGCCTGCTTCAGCTTTCAAAAACCCAAAAGCATTTTCGCCTTTAACTAGCAAAGTAGCGCTTTTTATCCCTGCTTCCTCGCCTTGTGAAATTTGAATAATTTGTGGCTGATAGCTCATTTTTTCCGAATATCGTTCGTACATCCGAAACAACATTTCGCCCCAATCCTGCGCCTCGGTGCCACCGGCGCCCGCGTGAATGGTTAAAATCGCATTGCGCTGATCGTATTTTTGATTTAACAAAATCAGTATTTCAAGCTTGGCTATTTCTTCCGTTGTCTTGGCATTTTCAAAATCAATGACAATTTTTTTGATTGATGATAAATTCTGGACTATTTCATTTGCCTGAATATGATCCGCCCAAAAATCTGGCTGACTCATTTGTTGTTCGATCGCTAAAATTTGTAACTTTTTTTCGTCGATTTTGAGAAGCTTGCCAAGTTGTTGTTTTTTAGTCTCGTCCATATAATTTCATTCTATCAATTTGGCTGGCGATTTTCAACCAAAAAGGACGCGTGCGCGCCCTTTTTGGCATTCCCCCTCTTTTACCTGCTATTATTTTATAAGCGCAGGTTGCTCGGGGAAGATTTAATTTAATATCGCTTGAACCAACATTTGGTCTTTGCGTTTTCTGATTCCAAATATACTAGCGATTGAGGCAAAAGCTGATGTTATGGCAACACTTACCGGTCCTGTTTGAGGGAGTATTTTAGTTTCAGTGGTTGCTTTGGCTACTGCCTTGGTTGGCGCGCTAATTTTAGCTTCAGTTTTAACTCCGGCTTTGGCTACGCTTTTGCCAGCATTCGCCTTGGCTATTGCCTTACCGGTAGGGGTAGTCGACAACGCGCTAGCTTGACTATTTCCACTTGAGGCAAATGATAAAGTCGTGGCTGACGCATTTTCACCAGCAACTACCGAATTAGCACTTGACGCGCTGGAAGATGCTAGATTTGAATTTGAACTGGCAGAGCCTGAACCAGCGCTAGACGTTGAAGCTGAACTAGCACTACTGGTTGGGCTAGTAACCACGACAGCTGCCCCACCAGTTGAACTAGAACTGGAAGAACCAATGCCGGTTGTATTGCCCGATCCGCTGTTACCCGAAGCTGAAGATGAACTACCTGAGCTGGAAGCAGCCGCGCCTCCGTTTAAAGTGGCGACAACAACCGCAGTTGTTCCGGTTGAGCCGGAACTAGACGAAGAGCTGTTGCCAGTTGTAGAGCTAGGGCTTGATCCATTGCTGGCGCTGGCGCCAGATGTGGAGGCAGATGCGCCACTGCCAACGACAACACTAGACGAACCAGACGAGCTCGAACTTGAGCTAGATGACGCGAAAACAGGCATCGCAAAAAGCCCGGCTAATGCGATCGAACCTAAAATGATTTTTGTATTTTTCATATATTTATATTTATTATTCCAATATTCTTGGTAATGTCGGAATGTTATTTAATTTTTTAATTTTTTATTAGTGCAATTAGCTAGCCGGGAACATCTCCGATAAATCGAAAAGGTCTTACGACGAAGGGAGAGCTATTGAAAACCACTAAAATTGAGGGCTTTCGGCTCCCACGACTCCCAGCCAACTAAATATACTAAATAATTAAACCAAGGAACAATTATAACATACCAAAACAGGTTTGTCAAGAGTTTGCGCCAAAATTTTGATTTTAGATTTTTAATGTAAAAATAAAACGGGAATATCAGCAATATAGATCAAAATCTAACAATGTAAAAGGCTAAACAACATTAGTTCCGTCAGTAGTATCCTCTATATCTAACCCTTGTTTTGTTAGAACTTGGCGAATTTTATCTGCTTCGTCGTATTTACCACTTGCGCGCAATTGTTCGCGTTGTTTTATGAGTGATTGTTGCGCGCTAGTTAGCTTTTTTTCTTTTAAAACAAAATTTACTCCTAAAATATACTCAACTGCCTCAAAATCTTCCTGGCTCAACTTATTAGCAGAATTTTCCAGCACTTTGAGCGCCTCTGCCATATTAATATCGTTTTTCAAAACAGAAACAAATTCATTAAAAACCTTTTTGTCTCCTCCCAATGGACGGTTAAACTTAGATTTTACTTGAGAAATTTTTTGATAAATGGTCTGAAATTGTTGCATCATCAAATCTGTAAAATCAAACGGTTTTCGATAATAACTCGACAAAAGCGCCAGACGCAAAGCATTTGGATTGTACTTTTTTATCGCCTCACAAATGGTGATAAAATTCCCTTTTGACTTGCTCATTTTCGCGCCATTAATATTCAAAAGCCCTGTATGCACCCAATATTTTGCGGGCACTTTGCCATATCCGCAAACCGATTGAGCGATTTCGTTTTCATGGTGCGGAAATATATGCTCTTGAGCTGATCCATGAATATCAAATTCCTTACCAAAAATTTTGTGCGCCATAGCTGAACATTCAATATGCCAGCCTGGAAAACCTTTGCCCCACGGACTATCCCATATTTGAATGTTGCGACTACCAGCTTTTCGCCACAATGTAAAATTATGTTGACCATTCTGATCAGCTAATTTTCGATGGGATAATTGACCATAATCGGGGTATTTAGACACATTGAAATATACATTGCCATCTTTTTCGTAAGTCAATCTTTTTTTTTCTAAAATTTTAATCAAATCAATAATTTCAGCGATATTATCCGACGCGCGAGGAGAAAAATCCGGCTTGAAGATATTTAATTTTGCCATATCTTCAAAATGCGCTTGTTCAAATTTACGAGCTAACTCCTCTGGACTAATTCTTTTCTCGCGCGCTCGTTTTTCTAATTTATCCTCGCCTAAATCACCGTCGCCAACCAAATGCCCCACATCGGTGATATTTTGCGCAAAATTTACTTTATATCCTTGAAATATCAAAAACCTCCGCAAAAAGTCAAAAAATATAAAAGTCCGCGCGTGCCCCAAATGATCAAAGTCGTAAACCGTTGGACCGCACACATACATCGTGACTTCGCCCTTTTTTATTGGCGTAAAATTTTCTTTTTTTCTGGTTAAGGTATTGTATATTTGCATCATCAAAATTAAATTGAAATTTATTTTCGGCTATTGCCTCGCTCCCCAGAATGATAATCAGTAAAACATTTGCGCCCGTCGGGTAATTAGTATTCTCTTCTGCCCATAAGCGCTTGGCTTAATGTCTCCTCATCAGCATATTCTAAATCACCGCCCACCGGCAAACCACGCGCAATGCGAGTAATTTTTATTTTCAAATCAGGTAAATCTCTCCCAATTGTTTTTTGAATAAACATTGCCGTTGCCTCACCCTCCAAGCTCGGATCTGTGGCTAAAATCAATTCCTTCACCGCGCGCCCTTTGATTCTAGGTAAAATTTGGCTAATACGTAAATTTTCCGGTCCTACTCCGTCAATCGGTGAAATCACTCCGCCTAGCACATGGTAGACCCCATTATATTCTGTTTTTTCCATTGCCACAATGTCCAGCGGTTCGCTTACAATCATAATCTGCGCCTTATTTCTTTTGGAACTTTGGCAAATCTGGCATTTTTTTTCCGTTGCAAAATTAAAGCAATCCTCGCACAAGCATAATTTTTCGTTTAATCCCAAAAGCGCTTGCCCTAAATTTTCTACATCGTCCTTTGGTTTTGTTAGCAAATAAAAAGTTAGCCGACCAGCCGTTTTTGGTCCCACGCCCGGCAACTTTGAAAATTGCTCAATTAAATTAGTAATAGATTCTGGAAGCATTAAACTCCTTTGGGATAAATTTCAAGACACAAGCTACAATTACCAAACAATATCCAAATTTCAATTTTATTTTTGTTATTTCTCCACTTTGGGTGGAGCGGGTCTTGTCCAACTGACAAACTTGCAATCAGGGTAACGCGAGCAACCATAAAACATTTTCCCTTTTTTACTCCGTCTTTCAATCACATCGCCATCTTTGCAATCGGGGCATTTTATCCCGATTTTTTGCTGGATGTTTTTTGTAGTTTTGCAATCTGGATAGCCAGTACAAGCTAAAAATTTTCCAAACTTACCAGTTTTGACTGCCATAGGTTTTCCGCATTTAGAGCATGGTTCGCCATCGCCTTCGATCTCAATTTCTTGTTTTTGCACTTTTTCCTCCTTTTCTTTTAAATTTTTCTCAAATGGAACATAAAAATCACCCACTGCTTTTTGCCACGGTAGCTTGCCATCCGCCACATCGTCCAAATCATTTTCCATCTTGGCAGTAAATTTATAATCAACTATATTGGAAAAATTGTCAACTAGCATTTTATTGACAATCCGTCCGGTGTCGGTCGGCATAAAATAACGATTTTGAAAATTAACATAACCGCGCTGCTGGATAGTATCAACGATTGAGGCGTAAGTTGATGGTCGCCCAATCCCCAGCTCTTCTAATTTTTTAATCAGCGATGCTTGATTATAACGCGCTGACGGTTTAGTAAAATGCTGGCTTTTATTTAATTTTTGCAGGGCTAAAATTTCATCTTTTTCTACCTCTGCCATCTCCTGTTCGCCAAACTTTACGGGATAAACTTTAGTAAAACCATCAAATTTAATTTGTTGGGCAGAAGCAGAAAAACCATATTTTCCAGCAATGATATCGATCTTTTGCGTGTCTAAAATCGCTGGTTTCATCTGCGAGGCAACCGCCCGCTTCCAAATTAAATCGTATATTTTAAAATGGTCTTCGGTAAATTTCTTATTTTTCAAATCACTATGCACAGTGCCAACAAAAGTTGGTCTGATGGCTTCGTGCGCTTCTTGCGCGCCTTTGGTTTTGGTTTTAAACCCGCGCGGTTTTTCGGGTAGATAGTCTTTACCAATTTGCTCGCCAATATACTTTCTGATGGAGTTTATTGCTATCCACGCCAGATTAACGCTGTCAGTGCGCATATAAGTAATTTTACCAGCTTCGTATAGATCTTGCGCCAATCTCATCGCGCGCTTGGCAGAAAAACCCAATTTATAGGTGACATCCTGCTGAAAAGTTGAAGTTGTGTACGGAGGGAAAGAGTATTTTTCCACTGCTTCACTAACGATACCTGCCACTTGATATTTTTCATTTTCTAGTTCGTCCTCAATTTCCTTAGCATCTTTTTCTGATTTGATTTGAAGTTTATCAATTGTCTTTGAATCCTTTGAAACGAGTTTAGCTGGAAATTCCTGATCCTTTTTATTCTTTAAACTAGCTAAAATTTCCCAATACTCATCTGGCTTAAATTTCTCTATCTCTTCTTCTCTTTCAACAACCAAACGCACCGCGACTGATTGCACGCGCCCGGCTGACAAGCCCTTCATCACTTTACGCCATAAAAATGGCGATAATTTATAACCAACCAACCGGTCCAGCACACGCCTGGCTTGCTGAGCATCCACCAAATCCATATTCAAAGCGCGCGGATTTTTAAGCGCGTCCAGTATCGCTGATTTGGTAATCTCATGAAAAGTAATACGGTATACTTTTTGTTTCTGCTTGTGATTTTGAGATTTGAGATTTGAGGTTTGAGATTGCAAGCCAGCGGCTTGCATAATATGCCATGAAATCGCTTCCCCCTCGCGATCTAAATCCGTTGCCAAATAGACTATTTCTGCTTGCTCGGCAATCTCTTTAATATCTTTAACCGTTTTTCTGCGAGACGGCGTGATAACATATTTTGGTTCAA
>PFTZ01000024.1:2584-6874 GCA_002789815.1 Candidatus Berkelbacteria bacterium CG_4_9_14_3_um_filter_39_23 | reverse complement strand
AATGCCAACGGTTACCACATTGCCATATTTCATGCTGAACTCGTGATATTCCTCTTCGCCAAGTAGCATTTTTGGCGCTAATGATTTGAGCTGATTTTTAGTTCGTTTGTATTGTTGCTCTATCACATGGATATCAACATTTTTCCGTTTTTTAATTTCCTGGTATTCGTCTTCCAGCTGTTTTAAATTGCTTTCCACTATCTCATTGTTGACCTGTGTAATGATGTAGCTGGCAAAATAAATAACCTTTTCCAGCTCGTTGACAGTTTTGTCTAGCACCATGCCAAGAACTGATGGCACTCCTCGCACATACCAAATATGAGAAATTGGGATACACAAATTGATATGCCCCATTCTTTCCCGACGGACGCTTGAGCGAGTTACTTCAACTTGACACTTGTCGCAGATCACGCCTTTATAGCGGATTTTTTTGTATTTTCCGCAATAACATTCAAAATCTTTGGTCGGACCAAAAATTTTTTCGTCAAAAAGACCGTCTCGTTCTGGTTTTTGGGTACGATAATTGATAGTTTCCGGTTTGGTAACTTCACCATATGACCAGCTTTCAATGTCAGCTGGCGAAGCAACGGAAATTCTCAATTTGTCGAAATTAAATCCAAGATCTCGTCTATCCATATTACTCCATTATTTCTTCTTTGGTGGCAATCGGCGGATTCTCCTCTTGCCCAGCTAAAATTTCGGTAATCGCTTTGTCCTCGTCCGCTACTGATGCTGGCGCGATCTTAACTATTTTAGCTTGAATTTTTGGTTTTTCTAAAATTTTTTGCACTTTTTCGCCTTCAATCGGGGTGATATTTAATCCTAAACTTTGCAACTCTCTGACCAGCACATTAAATGATGCTGGTATAGATGGTTTTTGAATTTCTTGTCCCTTGATAATAGCTTCATACGCTTTGGCGCGACCTTGCACATCGTCTGATTTAATAGTTAAAATTTCTTGCAAAGTATGGGCGGCGCCATAGGCTTCCAACGCCCAAACTTCCATTTCTCCAAATCTCTGTCCGCCAAATTGCGCTTTTCCGCCAAGCGGTTGTTGCGTTACAATTGAGTATGGTCCAGTTGAACGAGCGTGAATTTTATCTTCAACCATATGAATTAATTTCATTATATAAATAATTCCGACTGTTACGGGGCGAGCATATACTTCACCAGTTCGTCCGTCAATCAATGCGCTTTTCCCGTTTTGTGGCAGACCAGCTTTTTCTAATTCTTTTTGAATACTAGCCCAAGCAATTCCATTGAAAACTGGCGACGCCACTTTATAGCCTAGTTTTTGCGCTGCCCAGCCAAGATGGGTTTCTAAAATCTGACCTAAATTCATACGAGAAACAACGCCCAGCGGATTTAAAATAATATCAACCGGCGTTCCGTCTACTAAGTGAGGCATATCCTCAACTGGTAAAATTTTAGAAATAACGCCCTTATTTCCGTGTCGTCCAGCTAATTTATCTCCTACTTGAATTTTTCTCAGTTGCGCGATTTCTATTTCAATCATTTGATAAACTCCAGTTGGCAACTCGTCGCCTTTATCTTTGGTAAAAATTTTGATTCCGATTACTTTGCCGTGTTCGCCGTGAGGCAAACGGAGTGACGAATCAACCACCTCTTTGGCTTTTTCACCAAAAATTGCGCGAAGTAATTTTTCCTCAGCTGATAATTCTGATTCGCCTTTGGGTGAAATTTTACCCACTAATATGTCGCCTGATTTTACCTCAGAGCCAATCGTGACAACTCCTTGGTCGTCTAAATTCGCCAGCGCGTCTTCACCCACATTGGGAATATCTTGGGTTATCAGCTCTGGTCCGAGTTTGGTATCGCGCACTTCTATGGAATAATTTTCAATATGAATTGAGGTTAGCAAATCTTCGCGCACCAATTTTTCAGAAATAATAATCGCGTCTTCATAGTTTGCTCCGCGATGCGATGCAAATGCAACCAATAAATTTCTTCCCAGCGCGATTTCACCATGATCGATAGCTGACGATTCGGCGATAATTTGTCCTTTTTTTACATAATCGCCAATTTTAACGGTTGGATGCTGATTAATGCAAGTACCTTGATTAGAACGAAAAAACTTTTCTAGCGGATAAATAAATTTATCGCTTTTTGATTTGATTACCACTCGCTGGCTATCAACTGCTTCAACTTTTCCATTATGGTCAGACGCGATAATTTGACCTGAATAAACCGCTGCTTCTTCTTCCATGCCAGTTCCAACAATCGGCGAATCGTATTTAACTAGTGGCACTGCTTGCTTTAACATATTAGATCCCATAGATGCGCGCGTGGCGTCATCATGCTCGACAAATGGTATGAGCGCGGTGGAAACAGACACGATTTGCCGAGGCGAAACATCCATAAAATCCACTTTTGAAACCGGCGCTAAGATCGGTCCTTTTGATCCGCGGGCAATTATTTGCGCATCAGTCAAATAATCATTTTCTATTTTGGTTGAGGCGGGCGCGATCAGATATTTTTCTTCTTCAAATGCGTCCAGATAAACCACTTGATGGCTAACTTTTGGTTTTGAGCCTTTTTCCTTGATAATTTTCAAATAAGGCGTTTCAATAAAACCATACTCATTGATTTTTGAATAAGTGGCAATTTGCCCCACTAAACCAATGTTAGGACCTTCGGGTGTGGCAATCGGACAAATCCGTCCGTAATGGCTGTGGTGCACATCGCGCACTTCAAACCCAGCGCGTTCGCGCGACAGTCCGCCCGGACCGGTGGCGGCAATTCTCCGTTTATGCTCCAGCTCAGACAATGGATTAGTTTGATCCATAAATTGAGATAATTGGCTGGAAGCAAAAAATTCCTGTAAAATCGCGATAATCGGGCGGTTGTTAACGAGTTGTCCGGGCGCGATGGTGGCTGGATCAAAATAACTCATCCGATCTTTGATGATTCTTTCCATGCGAAGCATTCCCACCCTAAGACGCGATTGAATCAACTCGCCCACCGCGCGCACCCGCCTATTTTTCAAATGATCAATATCGTCTGGCTCAGCATTTATATCATTATTCAAACGGATAATTTCCCTTACAATACCAATTACATCATCAAGCAGGAGCAGATAGTTTTCTTGGTTGTAAGGTTTGTTCACATTTAATCGACGATTGATTTTATAGCGACCGACTTTCCCCAGCGAATACCTTTTCGTGTTAAAAAACATATTATCAAAAAAGGTTTCTGCTGATTCTGCGGTCACTAAATCGCCTGGTCTAACTTTTTTATATGTATCAACCAACGCTTCCCTGCGATCTTTGGTCGCATCTTTTTGCAAGGTCTTTTTGATATACTGATGCTCTTGATTGGTGTCAACATCAGCAAACAAATTAATTAAATCATTATTAGTGTAATCGCCCAGCACTTTTAAAAAAGTGGTGATGGGGATTTTTCGGCGACGATCAATTTTAACATGAAGCACATCCCTATTTGATGTTTCAAATTCAAGCCAAGCGCCACGTGCCGGGATAATTTTCGCGCTGAATAATTTTCGGGTGCCGTAATTATCTAAAGTAAAGATAACGCCATACGAACGAACAATCTGTGTGACAACCACGCGCTCAATACCGTTGATGATAAAAGTTCCCCGCCTGGTCATCACTGGAAAATCACCCAGATAAACATCCGCGCCTTTGGAGATCTCAAGATCTTTGTTAACTAATTTAACGCGACATTTTAGTGGCGCTTTGTATGAAAGATTCCTATCTTTGGCTCTTTGCTCGTCGATTTTTGGCTCTTCCAATTCGTAATCCTCAAATTCTAATGAATATTTTTTACCAGTAAAATCATCGATTGGGTTGATTTCGTCAAGCAGTTCCTTGATCCCGTTTTCAAACAGCCAATTATACGAGTCCTTTTGGATATCAATTAAGTTGGGAAGAGAAATACTGATGGCTTGCTTGGAAAAATATTTTCTATTCATAGATTTTTTCATACAAAAATAACAGCTCAAAATAAACTGTCTTTTACCATGCTATTTTTGGTAATTTAGACTTTTCAATTTTGATCAAATTTCTTTTAATTTCCCGAGTGCCACTCACAACTCATCTGTATCTTAATTTAATTATACAACTAAATAAAAGTTTGTCAAGGGCAACTCAGAGGTTGGACATTTGGGTTTGATTTTAGAATAAACACAACTTACGCAAAATATCATTCCACCCTTTGTCATCCTCAACCGACTGTCCCTCTTGTCATCCCCAACCGACTATCCCCTTGTTATCCTCAACCGAAAGCGAAGCGCTTCGGATTGGGGATCCA
>PFTZ01000024.1:0-2565 GCA_002789815.1 Candidatus Berkelbacteria bacterium CG_4_9_14_3_um_filter_39_23 | reverse complement strand
CCCGCTTTCGCGGGAATGACACATTCTTTGTCATCCCCAGCTTGACTGGGGATCCAGTCCTGTCTGGATTCCCGTTTTCACGGGAATGACGGAAGGGGGGCGGGAATGGCAAGCGGAACGGGAATGACGGGCGGAACGAGAATAACGACCGACGAATTAAGCATAACAACAAAGAATCCGACGGAGCAAGCCCCGCGGTATTCTTTGTTTCGCTATCTAAAGATGGCTTCATCCTCGGAGCAAGCTCCGGGGTATTCGCCATCTTGAAATAAGCGGAAGTTTTGCGTAAGGCGTGTATAAAGTATTATAAAAAAATTATAAAATCTATCATCTAGATTCTAACATCTGATATTATTGCGAATATGGATTTACCACGCGACCGTTTACATGCGCCTCAAAATGCAAATGAGGTCCGGTTGACAAACCAGTATTGCCAGAGTAACCAATAATCTGCCCTTGTTTTACATAATTACCAACACCAACCGCAAACGACGACAAATGCGCGTACCGTGTATGAAGCCCTCCACCGTGATCAACCACTAGCGAATTTCCCCAACCTCTGCCCCAACCACCAGTGCTTTCAACAATTTTTCCTGACTGACTAGCGACCACTGGAGTACCGACATCAGCGCGATAATCTATTCCGGTGTGATATGACGTAATCCCACGCGTAATGCCCTTGCTTGCAATGGGCACGATTAATCCAACGCTAGCATTACCTTCATAACTTGACGATGTTTCTCTGGCACTGGATTGATCGCGATAGGCGACTGTTCTTTTTTGACGCGCCAATCTCGCCCGTTCGGCAACCAATCTTTTTTGCTCTGCCTCTTGCGCGATCCGTCGTTTCTCGTCATTGATTTCTCCCAACCACGCAAGCGAATTTTCGGTTGTGTATGGAGGAATAACCAAAGTTGTTCCAGGATTTATTTTTTCCAAATCTAATGCGGACAAATTATTAACCTTTTGAATCGTCGCCACACTCACATCAAACTTACGCGCAATTTGTGTAATAGTATCCCCTTCTGCCACTCGATACTGAAAATCACTGGTTGCTTCTTCACTAATGTTGGGTTTGATTAAAAATCCATCTTCAGCGCCTTTGACAGCCATCTCTAAATGACTATTATTTTCGTCTATTAGTGGCGTGTATAAATCAAGAGCAGACGCTATTTTAACGCTAGCTTCCTGATCAACCCACACAAATTGACTTCGTGCGTTTGCCTGACTGGAAATGATATTTGAGCCAACTACCAAAAATGTTAAAATACTGATAGAACTTATCTTGTAATAGACAATTTTATCCGCAAAAAAATTTAAAAAAATGTTCCTTGAGACCTGCTTCTTTTTTAAATTACTTAAAAATTTATTCGAGCCACTAATTCTTTTTTTCTCCCTCGCACTCGTGAAATTAAATCGTTTTTGTTTATACTGTCTAATTTTGTCTACAATCTGATGTATATTTGTTTGCATTTTATATGCGTAAAACATACTATAGCTGATTTTTTATATTTGTCAAGTGCATAATTGAAAATGAGGTTGGAGATTAGATATTAGAGGTGGGAAAAATATTTTAAAATTTGAGATTTTAATTTACTTCTCCGTCACATTCACACTAACAACACTCGGCGAATATGTAATTAGCGTGATGCCTTCTGGTAATTTAATATCGTTGGGCTTAATTGCCACATCGTATTTTTGCGAGGTATTTACCAAAGACAAATTTAAATTAACATTGATGTCGTTGTTATTAACCTGGGCAAGTAATTCGGACGCGCCAGTAATTTTGATTAAAATTGCGCTGGGCAAAGTAGATTCCAGCTGATATTTTCCATTTAAGTTTTCAACCATAAATTTATTGGTGGAAATAATTTTTTCATTGGATAAAAGCCCTATTTTTACTGCTACCTCAACTTGCTTAATTGAATCAACCACTAATACTCCACTAGGCATTTTTATATTTATATCAATATTAAAATCAGCATTTTTATTGCTCAGTGAAATTGGATTTGTTTCAATGTAGCTGATGCTGGCGATTTCGGTGGCTGGACCGCTAATGGCAATCGTGCTGGGCACAACCGTCACCGCCTGCACCGAATAACCGCTGGCGATTTCGTCAGTAAAGATTGGTTTTATGCCCACTGTTTTTATGTTCGACGACTTGCCGATAGTAATATCAGCTGAAATTTCTTTTGGCTCATACACTACATTTGGAACTATATTGTTGGCGCTGTCAAATGCTTTTATAGAATAAATTTTGGAAAAATTAGCGGACGCGTCACTTAAATTTACAACGATCGCGTGCTTGGCAATTTTTTTGAAAGTGCTGGGAGATGCTTTGGCAACAATGGTTTTTGGTGTTAAATTAAAATCCGCTACTGAATAATTTTCCTTGGGCGCGCCATCGTAAACCATTTCAACTGAAACTGACTGTGAAACATTTTTTTCGATATTTACTAAAACCGACGGAGGAGAAATCGCAATCAGCTCAACGCTTTGATTGGCGATCGACACTTGCACATTTAATTGATAAACGCCTTCGGTTTTAGCGGTCGCGTCAATATA